>NZ_JPJC01000190.1:0-22797 GCF_000733135.1 Sphingomonas sp. FUKUSWIS1 | reverse complement strand
CAGGACCTGCCGATGCAGGCGGGCGATGTCGTGCGCACCTGCGCCGATGTCAGCGCGATCGGCAACGATCTCGGCTTCGCCCCCACCACCAGCATCACCGAGGGCGTGCCACGCTTCATCCGATGGTATCGCGACTATCACGGCGTCTAGGCGTTAGGATGGTCGAGACCGAACCCCGAGCCCACCCTTTTGATGCACGGAGCAGCCCGATGACCGACGCCCCGACCTATACCCCCCCGGCAATCTGGACCTGGAACCGCGACAATGGCGGCCGGTTCGCCGCGATCAACCGGCCGGTTGCCGGATCGACGCATGACAAGGAGCTGCCGGTCGGGCGCCACCCGCTGCAGCTCTATTCGCTCGGCACGCCGAACGGGGTGAAGGTCACGATCATGCTCGAGGAGCTGCTCGCGCTCGGCCATGCCGGCGCCGAATATGACGCCTGGCTGATCCGGATCAACGAAGGCGACCAGTTCGGCAGCGGCTTTGTCGAGATCAATCCCAATTCCAAGATCCCGGCGCTCATGGATCGCAGCGGCACGACGCCGCTGCCGATCTTCGAATCCGGCGCGATCCTGATGCATCTCGCGGAGAAATTCGGCGCGTTCCTGCCGACCGAACCGGCAGCGCGCGCGACCTGCTTGTCCTGGCTGTTCTGGCAGGTCGGCAGCGGCCCGTTCGTCGGCGGCGGCTTCGGCCATTTCTACGCCTATGCGCCGGTCAAGATCGAGTATGCGATCGACCGGTTCGCGATGGAGGCCAAGCGCCAACTCGACGTGCTCGACCGGCGTCTTGCCGACAGCGCGTATCTGGCCGGTGCCGCCTATACGATCGCCGACATGGCCGCCTGGCCTTGGTACGGGGCGCTGGTCCAGGGCCAGCTCTACGACGCCGGTGAGTTCCTTCAGGTCCAGGACTATCCGAACGTGAAGCGCTGGGCGGATGCGATCGGCGCACGCCCCGCGGTCCAGCGTGGCCGCATGGTCAACCGCGTCATGGGCGATCCTGCAAGCCAGCTCCACGAACGCCATGACGCCACGGATTTTGCGACCCGTACACAGGACAAGTTAAGCCCGCCATCATGAATGGCGCTATAAATGCTGTGGTGCAGCATTACTGAAAACATTGCGCGCGATTAGTGTATTTGGAGAAGTTTGCCCAAGTAATCCATTTAGTTGCAACTTTATCTCCCAGCTCCCGTTCCTTGAACCGTTGTGCACACAGGATCGCCCGCCAGAGGCGATCGAGGCCGACCGTGTGCCGACGTGCCTGGTTCAGGGAGATGAAGCCAATGACCCAATCAACCCATCTGATCGATGCTCTCGATGCCCGTGTCGAACGGCGCAACGACCGGCGTGAGTTCTTCAAAAATGCACTTGGTGCGGCTGCGATGACGGCAGCCGGAGCGACCGCTCTGTCCCTCTCGAGCGCAGCCGCGGCACAGTCGGTAACCGACGCCGACGTCCTGAACTTCGCGCTCAACCTCGAATATCTCGAGGCGCAATTCTACTCCTATGCAGCCTATGGCACAGGACTCGACAATGCTCTGCTGACCGGCAGCGGTACGCAGGGTGCGGTTCGTGGCGGCCGCAAGGTCGCGTTCACCGATCCCATCGTCGAGCAATATGCACGCGAAATCGCACAGGACGAGATCGCGCATGTCAGGTTCCTTCGCACTGCGCTCGGCAGCTCGACGGTGTCGCAGCCGGTGATCGACGTCAGCGTTTCGCCGACCAGCGCCTTCTCGGTCGCCGCGCAGGCCGCCGGGCTCGTGCCTGCCGGCACCGCTTTCGATCCCTATGCCTCTGACGAGGCGTTCCTGCTCGGCGCGTTCATCTTCGAGGACGTCGGCGTCACCGCCTACAAGGGTGCCGCCCCCTTGCTCACGAACAAGACGTTCCTCGATGCCGCGGCCGGCCTGCTCGCGGTCGAGGCCTATCATGCCGCGATCGTCCGCACGACGCTGTACGGCAAGGGTATCGACGTGCCGTCGTTGCGCACCTCCGCCGATGCCATTTCGCGCGCGCGCGACAGCCTCGACGGTGGTGGTGCCAACACGACGATCTTCGGCGCGAACGATATCGATCAGGGGATCTCGTCCTACAGCGCGACGCCGATCAACCTGTCCGCCACCCAGGCGGCGGTGACCGTGTCGAACATCGTGCCGCTGGACGCCGACGGTGTCGCCTATAGCCGCTCGGTGAGCCAGGTGCTCAACATCGTGTACCTGAACAGTGGCGCAGTGGCCGCGGGCGGGTTCTTCCCGGCAGGCATGAACGGCAACATCAAGACGAGCACCGCAGCAGCCTGAACCGCTTCAGCTCTGCCGTCAGCTTTCTTTGCTATTCAGGGGATTAACCCAATGACCGACCTCAATACCAAGCTCGAAATATTCGACGCCATCGCCGCCCGGCGCAACGAACGCCGCGGCTTCCTGCGCTTTGCCGGTGGCAGTGCGCTCGCCGTCGGCGGTGCCTCGCTGCTCGCGGCCTGCGGTAACGACGATGCCGATCTGGCGCCGTCGCCGACGCCCACGCCGACACCCGCGACGGGATCCGCCATCACCGATGCCGACGTGCTGAACTTCGCGCTCAACCTCGAATATCTCGAGGCGCAGTTCTACGCATTCGCGACGTTCGGCGTTGGCCTCAACGCCAGCCTGCTGACCGGTACCGGGACTCAGGGGGGCGTGACGGGTGGTCGACAGGTGCCGTTCCAGGACGCGATCGTCCGTGAATATGCGCGCGAAATCGCCATCGACGAAGTCGCGCACGTCGCCTTTCTGCGCCGGGCACTCGGCACCGCCGCGGTCGCACAGCCTGCACTGGACATCTCTGCCGGCACCGCGGCTGCGCCGGGCGCCTTCACCTTGGCCGCACGTGCGGCACGTGTCGTACCGGATACGGGCGTGTTCGATCCGTATGCCGACGACAACAGCTTCCTGCTCGGCGCGTTCATCTTCGAGGATGTCGGCGTCTCGGCGTATAAGGGCGGCGCAACGCTGATCGGCAACAAGACCTATCTCGAGGCGGCCGCCGGCATCCTCGCGGCAGAGGCGTATCACGCCGGCCTGATCCGCACGATCCTGTATCGCAAGGGACTGCAGACGCCGTCGCTGCGTACCGCCGCAAACCAGATCAGCGACGCGCGCGACAGCCTGGACGGCACCGTCACCAACGCCACGACGGGCATCATCGGCGACATCGATCAGGGCATCACCGGCATGGATCCAACCGTGTCGAACATCGTCCCGACCGACGCCAACGGCCTGGCGTTCAGCCGGTCGGTCGCACAGGTGCACAACATCGCCTATCTGACCAACACCGCAAAGATCGGCGGGGGCTTCTTCCCCAACGGCACCAACAACCGCACCGATGCACTGCGCACCAGCGGCGCCAACGCGTGATCGTCGTCACGAACTGAAACAGGACAACCTGGGCCGCGGCGCACATCGGGCGCGTCGCGGCCCCTCGTTTGGGGAACGACCATGAAGCATTCCATGAAACTGACCACGCTCGCCGGCCTCGCCGTCGCGGGTGTTTTTGCCGTTCCGGCCGCCGCGCAGGAAACCACCGCGGATCGTCCGTTCTCGGGCGTCTATATCGGTGCGGCCGGTGGGTATGACGTGCAGGGCAATGACGTCGGCTCGTCGATCCTGTTCGACCGCAACGGCGACGGCGCTTTCAACGACAGCGTCAACACCATCACCGGCGCCAACGCCTTCTCGCCGGGCTTCTGCAACGGCTCGGCGCGTACCGGTGCCGCGGCTTCCGGCTGCCGTAACGACGACGATGGCTGGGCCTATTATGGTCGTGCAGGCCTCGACGTTCAGCGCGGCAACATCGTCGTCGGTGTCGTCGGCGAATTCGGCACGAGCGACATCACCGACAGCACGTCGGGCTTCTCGACCACGCCTGCGAGCTACACGATGGCGCGCAAGCTGAAGTGGGAAGCGTCCGCCCGCGGCCGCCTGGGCTATGCGGCCAACACCACGCTGTTCTACGGCACGTTCGGTGCGGGCTATGCCAAGATCGACAATCTGTTCTTCACGACAAACACGGCGAACGCGTTTTCGGCGACTGGCTCGAAGAACCAGTGGGGCATTCTCGGCGGCGGCGGCATCGAGCAGAAGCTGACCAAGAACATCTCGATCGGCATGGAATACATGTTCCACCAGTATCAGGATGACGATGCGCGCGTTCGCGTGACGGCGGGCACGGCACTGGCCGGCAGCCCGGTTCTGCTGGCGAACAACCCGTTCCTGATCGCGCCAAACACCAGCGGCACCGATTTCCGCCGCAGCGACGAGAAGTTCCGCTGGCACAGCCTGCGCGCCACGGCGGCGTTCCGGTTCTGAGCCCATGCGCTGCCAGCATCGCGTGATGCTGGCAGCGCATAGCGTCCGGCGAGCCTAGAGCCCCTCGCCCCCGACCCATTGCGCATTCGACAGGCGCCTGGCCAGATCCCAGCTTTGCTGCCGGATATCGGGAACCGCGACGACCTCCCACAATCCGCCGCGGGTCATCGGCCCGATACAGTGAAGCCGCTGTTCGGCATGCCCGTCGCGGCCGATCGCCTGTGACTGGGCATCGACGTCGACCCCGAGACGAAGCGGATCGGGCCGGATCGCCCCGTCCGCGATCAAATGCCGGATCAGCGGCTCGCTCGATCGCATCAGATCACCCTGCGGCCCGGTACAGTTCACGATCCGCGCCGCCCGCGTGACGACCGCCTGGTCCGTGCCGCGGGGTCGCCAATTTAGATCCACAGCATCACCGGCTGCCGCGGCGGACACGATCTTCCCCGCTGTGAACCGGAGCCGCCCGGTCGAGACCAACGCATCGACCCGGTCCGCGACCTCCGGCGCCAGCCGATGCCGGTGGACGTCCCAATAGGGTCGCGCGTGCCGCAGGAACCGTGCGCGCTGCGATGTCGGGGCGGCCGCCCAGAGCATCTGGGTCACGGGGCGAAGCTCGTCGACCGCCGCGCGCCAGCCATCCGCCTTGGCACGATCGCGGACGTGCCGGACGATCGCCGACAAATCCCCCTGCGGCTTGTCGAGGACCCGCGCGGGCGGCGCGCCATCGACATGCCGCCGCGGTGAGAGCCCGCGCCGCGACACCGCCAGGATCTGTCCCGAAAACCCGCCGGCATCGAGCAGCAGCGCGGCGTCGATCGCGGTCAACCCGGTCCCGACCAGCACGACCGTGTCGTCCGGCCCGAGCCCCTCGCCAATGTCCGACGCCCAGGGATCCGCGCTATAGCGTCCGGGCGGAAGGTCGTCGGGGTTGAGCCCCGGCGGCGTGTGCGGCGGCAGGTTGCCGAGCGCGAGCACCGCACTGTCCGCGGCAATCGCGCTGCCATCCGCCATCGTCACCGCAAGCCTGTCGGCGCTGGCGAAGTCGATCGCGCAGACCTCGCCTTGCGCAAGCACCAGCCGTCCCGCCGATTGCGCGATCGTCGCGTCGAGCATCTCGCGCAGATACAGGCCGTAGGTCGTGCGCGGCACGAACGTCTTGCGGTCGCCGTCGCCGCGCGCTTCGAGCCAGCGGACGAAATGGTCGGGATCGTCGGGGAGCGCGCTCATGTTGCCCGCGCGCACGTTGAGCAGGTGGCTCGGATGCGCCGCGCTATACGCGACGCCGCGTGCGAGCTGGCGCTGGCGCCGCTCGACCAAAGTCGCGCGCGGTCCGCCGTGCCGCATCAGGTTGATCGCCAGCAACGTGCCCGAAAAACCGCCCCCGACGATGACGACATGATCGTCCGGTCCCGCGATACGTGTCATCCTGCCCCCATTTGCCGCAAAATCATCGTGCCCGCTCGATAGGCGCAAAGCGGCCCGACGCACAGCCGGCACGCGCAACGCACGGGGAACATAGAAGGATTGCACAAACGACAGCGCTGTTGCACTTTCTCGTCCATGGCCTGCCGGTCCCGGTCTGGCCCTCCCCCGGAGATCGCCCTGTGAAATCGAAGTTCGCCGTTCTTGTCTCGCTGATCGCCATCGCCGCCGCCACGCCCGCCACCGCGCAGGACCTTCACGCCTGTATCGACGAGGCGTGTACGCTCGAATCGATCCTGCCGCAGGACGCGGCATCGGGCACGCCCGCAGCCGATGCGGCGGCCGCGACGCGCTATGGCCGCTGGGGCTTCGACCTTGCCGGCATGGACAAGAGCGTGAAGCCCGGCAACGACTGGTTCGACTATGTGAACGGCAGCTGGGTCAAGAGAACGCAGATCCCGGCGGACCGCTCGTCCTACGGCGCCTTCGCGGTACTGCGCGACCTGTCCGAGGCACGCATGCGCACGCTGGTCGAGGGCTATAAGCCCGGCGACGCCGCCAACCCCGATCGCGCCAAGGTCGCGACGCTCTACCAAGGCTTCATGGACGAAGCCGCGATCGAACGCGCTGACGCTGCACCGCTGTTGCAGCGGCTCGCCCCGGTCAAGGCCGCGACGACGAAGGACGATGTCGCGGTGCTGATGGGCAAGTCGATGGGCGGGTTCGGCGCCAGCTTCTTCGGTCCCGGCGTCAACGACGACGCGAAGCAGCCCGACGTCTATGCGCTGTATCTGCGCCAGTCGGGCCTGGGGCTCGGCGACCGCGACCTGTATCTTGATCCGAAATTCGCGCCGCAGGTCGTGCGCTACCAGGCCTATGTCGCGCAGATGCTCGGCATGGCGAACTGGCCGAACGCGCAGGCCACCGCGGCAAAGATCGTCGCGATGGAGACGCGGATCGCGCAGGCGCACTGGACCCGCGCGCAGAGCCGCGACCGCGACAAGACCTACAACCCGATGACGCTCGCGCAGCTTCAGGCGCAGGCGCCGGGCTTCCCCTGGGCCAAGTTCTGGACTGCCGCGGGCATCGACAAGGCCAACCGCGCGATCGTCGCGCAGAACACCGCCTTTCCGAAGATCGCCGAGGTCTTCGCCACCACCGACCTCGACACGCTGAAGGCCTGGCAGGCGTTCCGCACCGCCGACGACATCGCGCCCCTGCTGTCGAAGCGGTTCGTCGACGCCAATTTCGACTTCCGCTCGAAATTCCTCAACGGCCAGCCGCAGCAGCGCGATCGCTGGAAGCGCGGGATCGGCGTTACCGAACGCGCGCTGGGCGAGGCGATCGGCCGCGATTACGTCGCGCTCTATTTCCCGCCGGCTTCGAAGACCAAGATGGACGAACTCGTCGGCAACCTGCGGATCGCACTGCGCGGGCGGATCGACGGTCTGCCCTGGATGGGTGCCGCGACCAAGCAGGAGGCGCAGGCCAAGCTCGCCAATTTCAGCGTGAAGGTCGGCTATCCCGACAAATGGCGTGACTATAGCGCGCTGCAGATCACCCCGGGCGACCTGATCGGCAATGTCGAGCGCGCCGGGCGGTTCGAATGGGACTATCGCCGCAACCGCATGGGCGGCCCGGTCGACAAGGCCGAATGGGGCATGACCCCGCAGACCGTGAACGCCTATTACAACTCGGTGAAGAACGAGATCGTCTTCCCCGCAGCGATCCTCCAGCCGCCGTTCTTCGATCCGGATGCCGATCCCGCGGTCAATTACGGCGGCATCGGCGGCGTGATCGGGCACGAGATCAGCCACGGCTTCGACGACCAGGGTCGCAAGTCCGACGGCAAGGGCGTGCTGCGCGACTGGTGGACCGCGCAGGATGCCGCCAAGTTCGAGGCACAGGCGGTCAAGCTCGGCGCGCAGTACGAGGCCTATACCTTCGAAGGCCTGCCCGGCGTGAAGATCAACGGCCGCGCCTCGATGGGCGAGAATATCGGCGATCTCGGGGGCGTGCTGATCTCGCTTGACGCCTATCACACCTCGCTCGGCGGCAAGCCTGCGCCGGTGCTCGACGGCTATAGTGGCGACCAGCGCTTCTTCCTCGGCTGGGGTCAGGTCTGGCGCACGCTGTTCCGCACCGAGGCGCTGCGCCAGCAGCTCGTCAGCGATCCCCATTCGCCGGGGCAGATCCGTGCGATCAACCCGCTGCGCAACGTCGACGCCTGGTACAAGGCGTTCGACGTGAAGCCCGGGGACGCGCAATATCTCGCGCCCGCGGACCGCGTCCGGATCTGGTAAGGCCGCAAGCCCGCCGCCGGACACAAAAAATCCGGCGGCGGGCCAAGGTCGGGGCGGCGGGGCTCCGTCCTGTCAACGAGGGTGGCGGTGTTCCTGCTCGTCCGTCGTCATCCTCGCCCCCCGACCGTCGACGGCCGGGACGCGGTCAGCGCATCGCCTGGTTCAGGAATGCCACGCTGTCCGAGAGTACCGGCGCCTTGCCGCGGAACGGCTTGGACAGCGCCATCGCCACATCCTCGTGGCTGAGCCCCGGATAGTCGACATGCCGCACCGGTGCATCGAGCGCGGTGAGCTTTGCCGTCAGGTTGTCGGCGTTGTGCGCCTTCACCTGCGTGTCGTCGCCCGCCGACACGAGCAGCATTGGCGGCGCATCGCGTCGCGCGAAGTGGATCGGCTGGGTCATCACCGGAT
The DNA here is from genome assembly GCF_000733135.1 of Sphingomonas sp. FUKUSWIS1. Taxonomy (NCBI): domain Bacteria; kingdom Pseudomonadati; phylum Pseudomonadota; class Alphaproteobacteria; order Sphingomonadales; family Sphingomonadaceae; genus Sphingomonas; species Sphingomonas sp. FUKUSWIS1. The sequence goes on along the minus strand of NZ_JPJC01000190.1, from coordinate 14,301 downwards.
CCGCCGCCCCCTGCATCGCATCGATCGCGCGCCTGGCGGTGAACGGGTAGAAGTCATAGGGCCCGCACAACCCGACCGCGGCCTTGATGATCCGCGGATCGACACCTTCGGCACGCAACCAGCGCGGGTCGAGCGTCAGCATCGCGACCGTATACGCCCCCGCGGAGTGACCGGCGACGGCGATCCGGTTCGGGTCGCCGCCCGACGCCTCGATATGATCGCGCGTCCACTTCACCGCCTCGGCGCCATCCTGCAGGAAGGCGGGGAAGCGGACGTCGGGAACCTTGCGGTAATCGGGCATGACGACGACGTAGCCCGCCTTCGCATAGGCGCGCGCGGCAAACGCATAGGCGCTACGCGACCCGTGCACCCAGCCGCCGCCATACCAGAAGATCAGCACCGGCAGCCCCGTCTTCGCGCCGCCCGATGGCCGCCACACGTCGAGTTTCTGGCCATGCGTGCCGAACGGAACGCCCTCCCGCACCCGCGCAGTGCCGCGGCCGCCGCCCATTACCCCATCGAGCACGCTGAGCGTGCCGGGCCCCGCAGTGAACGCCGTGCCCGCAATCAGGATCACGACCAGCGCGATGACAATGGCAACGCGGCGCATCAGCGGCGGAAATCTGCGGTAATCGATCCGCTGGCCGCCAGTTCGGCCTCGTGCCCGGCCTCGCGCCACGTCTCGCCGAGCGCGGCGTCTTCCCATTCGCGCATCGCCGGATGCGCGATGATCCGCTCGACCCATGCAAGGCCCTGCGGACCGACATCGATCCCGTAGGTGCGGACGCGAAACGCGACAGGCGCAAAGAAGGCGTCGACGGCGGTAAAGTCGGCGCCTGCGAGCCAGGGCCCGCCGAACCGGTCGAGACCTTCCGCCCAGAGTTCGGTGACGCGCGCGACGTTGCGGTCGAGCGCGTCACTGCCGCGGACCGGATCGACGCGGACGCCGACGTTCATCGTCCGCTCGTTGCGCAATGCCGCGAACCCGCCATGCATCTCTGCCGCCGCGCAGACCGCCCAGGCGCGCGCATCGCCATCGGACGGCCAGACGCCGTCGTGCCGCTCGGCGAGGTAGAGCGCGATACCCAGCGAATCCCACACCGTCCGCTCGCCATCGATCAGCACCGGCACCTGCCCGGTCGGCGAGAACAGCCGGAACGCATCGTAATTCTCGGGCGCGAGGAAGGGTTCGATCCGATCCTCGAACGCGATCCCCAGCGCCCGCATCAACACCCACGGCCGAAGCGACCAGCTGGAATAATTCCGGTTCGCGGTGACGAGCGTATAGCCCATCAGGCGGTATAGCGCGCGGTGGTCTTGGCCGCGACCTCGTCCGCGGTCACGCCGGGCGCGAGTTCGACCAGCCTGAACGGCGCATCATGGTCGCTACGCTGGAACACCGCCAGGTCGGTGACGATCATGTCGACCACGTTCTTGCCGGTCAGCGGCAGCGAGCAGGACGGGATGAACTTAGGCGTCCCGTCCTTGGCGGTGTGATCCATGACGACGATGATCTGCTTGACGCCCGCGACCAGATCCATGGCGCCGCCCATGCCCTTGATCATCTTGCCCGGGATCATCCAGTTGGCGATGTCGCCGTCTTCGCTGACCTCCATCGCGCCGAGCACGGTCAGGTCGATATGCCCGCCGCGGATCATCGCAAAGCTGTCGGACGAGCTGAAATAGACCGACGAGGGCAGTTCGCTGATCGTCTGCTTGCCCGCGTTGATCAGGTCGGCATCTTCCTCGCCCGCATAGGGGAACGGCCCGATCCCGAGCATCCCGTTCTCCGACTGGAGCGTGACCGTCATGCCGTCGGGAATGTTGTTCGCGACGAGCGTCGGGATGCCGATGCCGAGATTGACGTAATAGCCGTCCTTGAGTTCCTGTGCGGCCCGCGCCGCCATCTGGTTGCGATCCCACGGCATCAGTTGAGCGTTCCTTCCTGGATGGTGGTGATGGTCGTGACCTGGTCGCGCAGTTCGGCGCTGACGCCGTCGACGATCGCCTGCAGCGCGGCATCCTCGGCGATGCCCCAGGTGCCCGCATAGGCGCGGGCGGCGTGACGGATCGTGTCGGCGAGGAGGTAGCCGAACACCGTCGGATCCTCGAGGATGCCCGCGTCGATCAGCACGTTGCTGCCCGCATTGTTGGTGATCCAGATCCGCGCGACCTCGACCGATTCGTCCGTCAACGCGGCGCCGGGATCGAGCTTGATCGCGTTGGGGTGGTCGGTCATCAGTGGATTCCCTGTGTCGGCGCCCAGTGGATCGCGGGCGGAAAGACCTCGTCACGGCTACCTTTCAGCGCGGTGCCGTAGACGGGGTTCGGCAGCACGAACCACCCTGCCCCCCATTTCGCCGTGATCGCGGGCGACTGCACCACCGCACGCCGCGCGGCGGGGGTCTGGCCTGCGTTGAACAGGTCGCTGAAATCGCCGAGCTGGTCGCCGCCCATCGCGACGACGCAATAGCGCGCGGCGATCGTCGCGCGGCGGCCGTCCTTCTTTGATCCGGTCGCGTCGTCGCCGGCGAGGAACAAGGTCTCGCCGTGGCGGGCGGGGCCAAGGCCCGCGGCTTCGATCGCCGCCTGCGTCTGTGCGGCATTGGCGGCGGCGCGGTTGGAGTTGAAGACCACCGTCACGCCCATCGCGCGCAACTGCGTCAGTGCGGCAAGCGCGCCGGGAACGGGCGCGACCTGCTTGATGCCGGTGCGCTCCCACTCCTGCCAGCGCGGTTCGGACCAGGGCCGCCCCGTGGACGCATCATATTCGAAGCCGAGATTGAGCAGCACGGTCTCGTCGACGTCGAACACCACGGCCTTGGGCTTGCTGCCGCATGCGGTCCAGCGCGGCGCGGCGAGCGTCGCGCCTGGCGCGAGGACGACCGATGTCGGCGTGCGCTGCGCACGGACATAGCCGACAAGCGCGTTCCATGCCTGGATGCTGGCGGCGGCGGCCTCGCCCGAGGCGTAGAGATACTGCATGCCCGCCGGGACGCCGTCGACGGTCACCGGTGCGGAGACGATCGCGGTCGGCGAGGTCACGCTGACGCACCCTTGCAGAACCAGTGCCCCTGCGAGCGCAGCGGTCCAGGAAAAATGGCTGCGTTTGCGGCACATTATCGGGCCTGGTTTCACGCGGAGACCCGCTCGCGGACGGTGCGGAATTCGATCTTCTTGTCGTAGGGCGCACCGACGATCATCCGCTTCACATAGATCCCCGGCAGGTGGATAGTATCGGGATCGAGGCTGCCAACGGGAACGATCTCCTCGACCTCGGCGACGCAGATCTTGCCCGCGGTGGCCATCGGCTGGTTGAAGTTGCGCGCGGTCTTGCGGAAGATCAGGTTGCCGCTCTCGTCCGCCTTCCAGCCCTTGATGATGCTCAGGTCCGCACGGATGCCCCGTTCGAGGATATAATCCTGCCCGTCGAAGCTCTTCACCTCCTTGCCCTCCGCCACCAGGGTGCCGACGCCGGTCTTGGTGTAGAAGCCGGGGATGCCCGCGCCGCCCGCGCGGCAGCGCTCGGCAAGCGTCCCCTGCGGGCAGAATTCGACCTCGAGCTCGCCGCTCAGATATTGCCGCTCGAATTCCTTGTTCTCGCCGACATAGGACGAGATCATCTTCTTCACCTGGCGCGAACGGAGCAGCTTGCCGAGACCCTGCCCGTCGATCCCGGCATTGTTGCTCGCGATCGTCAGGTCCTTGACGCCCGACGCCTCGATCGCGTCGATCAGCCGCTCGGGGATGCCGCACAGCCCGAACCCGCCCGCGCAGATCGTCATCCCGTCGAACAGCACACCCTCGAGTGCCGCCGCCGCGTCGGTGTAGCGCTTGTTCGCCATGCATCCTCCTATCGTCTTTACCGCGGCATAATGCGCCGGGCAGTGGACGGCAATGTCGGGCGGGCGTTCTCGACTTGGTGACGATTGCCGGGCTACGGTGGCGGCAGGAGATTGTCATGACCCAGCGTACCGGCGGCCAAATTCTCGTCGACCAACTCGTCGCACAAGGCTGCGACCGTATTTTCACCGTGCCCGGCGAAAGCTTCCTCGCGGTGCTCGACGCGCTGCACGACACGCCCGCCATCGAGACGGTGGTGTGCCGGCAGGAAGGCGGCGTGGCGTTCATGGCGTGCGCGGACGGCACGCTGACGCACCGCCCCGGTATCGCCTTCGTCACGCGCGGGCCCGGTGCGACCAACGCATCGATCGGCGTGCATGTCGCGATGCAGGACTCCCAGCCGATGATCCTGTTCGTCGGCGATATCGACCGCGGCACGCGTGACCGCGAGGCGTTCCAGGAGATTGATTTTCAGGCGATGTTCGCGCCCATCGCCAAATGGGCGGCGCGGATCGACGATGCCCGGCGGATCCCCGAATATGTCGCGCGCGCGTATGCGACCGCGATGTCGGGCCGCCCCGGGCCGGTGGTGCTCGCACTCCCAGAAGACATGCTGCTGGACGTGGTCGAGGCGGTCGACCGACCGCGGGTCGAGCGCGTCGCGCAGGCGTGCGACGCGGACATGATGGACCTGCTCGCGGATCTGCTGACGACCGCCGAGCGGCCGGTGGCGATCGTCGGCGGCGCGGGCTGGGATGCGGCTGCGTCGGGGGCGTTCTCGACCTGGGCGGATCGCAACGGCATTCCCGTCGCCGCGGCGTTCCGGCGCCAGGATGCGATCCCGAACGCCTGCCCGGTCTGGGCGGGCAATCTCGGCTATGGACCCAATCCGAAGCTGGTCGCGCGGGTGAAGGAAGCCGATCTGCTGCTCGTCGTCGGGCCTCGGCTCGGCGAAGCGACGACCGATGGCTATGCGCTGGTGACGCCCGATCATCCGGGGCAGCGGATCGTCCATGTCCATCCCGATCCCAATGAGTTGAACCGCACCTATCACGCCGACGTCGCGGTATGCGCGGGGATGGCCGAATTCGCCGAGGCACTGCTTGCGGTCGACCTGCCGCCGCGAACCGCGGGTCAGGAGGCGCATGCTGAGTGGCGCGCCTGGTCGACGCCGGCGCCGCGCGATCTGGTCATGGACCTTGGGCCGTGCGTCGCGGCGATGCGCGAGCGGCTACCCGCGGATGCGATCCTCTGCAACGGCGCGGGGAATTACTCGGGCTGGTGGCATCGCTACTGGGCCTATGCCGGGCCGGGCACGCAGCTCGCGCCGACCGCCGGAGCGATGGGCTACGGCGTACCCGCCGCGGTCGCCGCGTCCCTGCGGCATCCCGAGCGGACGGTGGTCGCGCTGGCGGGTGACGGGTGCTTCCTGATGAACGGGCAGGAGATGGCGACCGCGGTCGCGCAGCGGGCGGACATGCTGGTGCTGGTCGTCGACAATGGCGGCTACGGCACGATCCGGATGCATCAGGAGCGCGAATATCCGGGGCGGGTGTCGGGAACCGCGCTGCGCAATCCCGACTTCGCCGCGCTGGGCCGGGCCTATGGGTGCTGGGCGGAAACGGTCACCAAGACCGAGGATTTCGCCGCGGCGCTGGACCGGGCGATGGCGCGCGGCGGGGTGCGGATGCTGCATCTGGTCACGGATATCGAGGCGATTACCGCCGGGACGACGCTGGCGGCAGTGCGCGGGGCGGCGTGATCCTTATTGGGTAAGCACGCCACCGGCACACGTCATGCCCCACCCCGGCGAAGGCCGGGGCCCAGTTGGGGGACAGTAGTAACCGCGGACGGTCCTCTGTTACCTCGACCTTCCCACCTGGGCCCCGGCCTTCGCCGGGGTGGTGGTTATAAGGGTGCATGCTTCTTACTGTTCCCCCGCGAAAGCGGGGGCCCAGGGTGCCGCACACTGTCAATACTTAGCTGGGCCCCCGCGTCCGCGGGGGAACGGCGTGTAGTTAGCCAACAGCGTTAAGGGGCAGCCCCTCAGCCCGCGAGCTTAGCCCGCACCGCCGCAACCGCATCCGCTGCCTTGTCGCCATCAGGCCCGCCGCCCTGCGCCATATCAGGACGGCCACCGCCACCCTGCCCGCCAAGCGCGGTGACTGCGATCTTCAGCAGGTCGACCGCATTGTGGCTCGCGACCAGATCCGCGGTCACGCCGACCGCGACCGAGGCGCGGCCGTCGTTGATCGCGACGAGCATCGCGATCCCCGAGCCCAGCCGCTGCTTGGCCTCGTCGACCGCGCCGCGCAGGCCCTTCGCCTCGAAATCATTGAGCACCTGTCCGATAAAGGCCACGCCGCCGACCTGCTCGGGTCCCGCCGCCTCACCCGAACCGCCGCCGCCAAGCGCCAGCGCCTTCTTCGCATCGGCCAGCTCACGCTCGAGCCGCCGGCGATCCTCGATCAGCGCCGCGACGCGCGCGGGCACCTCGTCGGGAGTCGATTTCAGCGCCGCCGCCGCCTCGCGCAGGCGATCGTCGCGCCCGGTCAGATAGGCACGCGCGGCCTCGCCGGTCAGCGCCTCGACACGCCGCACGCCGCTCGACACCGCGCCTTCGCCGACGACCTTGAACAGCCCGATATCGCCGAGCGCGGTGACGTGCGTGCCGCCGCATAGCTCGATCGAATAGGTCTTGCCCCCGCCAGTCACAGGGTCCTGCGATCCCATCGAAACAACGCGGACCTCGTCGCCATATTTCTCGCCGAACAGCGCCATTGCACCCATCGCGATCGCGTCGTCGGGTGTCATCAGCAGCGTGGTGACCGCGCCGTTGCCGCGGACCTGCGCGTTCACATCGGCCTCGACCTGCGCGATGTCGGCGGGCGTCATCGCGACCGGCTGCGAGAAGTCGAAGCGCAGGCGATCGGGCGCGACCAGGCTCCCCTTCTGCGCGACATGCTTGCCGAGGCGCTCCCGCAAGGCCTCATGCAGCAGATGCGTCGCCGAGTGGTTGGCACGGATCTGCGCACGACGCGCGACGTCGATCTGCAGCTTGACGGTATCGCCGACCTTGATCCCGCCCGACTCGACCATCGCATGATGGACGAACACGCGGCCGAGCTGCTTCGACGTCTCGGTGACGGTCGCGCGCAGCCCGGTGTCGGTCGAGATGTGCCCGGCATCGCCGACCTGCCCGCCGCTCTCGCCGTAAAAGGGCGTCTGGTTGACGACGATCGACACCGTATCACCCGTCGTCGCATGGTCGACGCGCGCGCCGTCCTTGACGAGCGCGACGACCTCGCCCTCGCCGGTGTCCGAGGCATAGCCGAGGAACTCGGTGCCGCCGCTCTGCTCGACGATGTCGAACCAGATATCGTCAGAAGCCTTGGCGCCCGAACCCTTCCACGCGGCCCGCGCCGCGCGCTTCTGCTCGGCCATCGCGGTGTCGAAGCCTTCGCGGTCGACCGCGAGCCCGCGTTCGCGCAGCGCGTCCTCGGTCAGGTCGTACGGGAAGCCATAGGTGTCGTAGAGCTTGAACGCGACGTCACCCGCAAGCGTCCCCTCGGTCATGTCCGCGGTCGCCTCGTCGAGCAGCTTCAGCCCCTTGTCGAGCGTCTGGCGGAACCGCGTCTCCTCCTGCTGCAGCGTCGCCTCGATCAGCGGCTGCGCACGGAACAGCTCGGGATAGGCCGCGCCCATTTCGGTGACGAGCGACGGCACCAGCCGGTGCATCAACGGCTCCTTCGCCCCCAGGATATGCGCGTGACGCATCGCGCGGCGCATGATCCGGCGCAGCACATAGCCGCGGCCTTCATTCGCAGGCAGCACGCCGTCCGCGACCAGGAAGCCTGCGGTGCGCAGGTGATCCGCGATCACGCGGTGGCTGGCGGTATTCGCGCCGTCGGTCGCGGTATGCGTCAGCGCTCCGCTCGCCGCGATCAGCGCCTTGAACGTGTCGGTATCGTAATTGTCGGTGACGCCCTGCATGACCGCGGCGATCCGCTCGAGCCCCATGCCGGTGTCGATCGAGGGCTTGGGCAAATTGCCGACGATCTCGGCATTTTCCTGCTCATATTGCATGAACACGAGGTTCCAGATCTCGACGAAGCGATCGCCGTCCTCGTCGGGGCTGCCGGGAGGGCCACCGGGGATGTGATCGCCGTGATCGTAGAAGATCTCCGAGCATGGCCCGCACGGCCCGTTGTCGCCCATCGACCAGAAATTGTCCTTGGTCGGGATGCGGATGATGCGGTGCTCAGGCAGCCCGGCGATCTTCTTCCAGAGATCGAACGCCTCGTCGTCGGTGTGATAGACGGTCGCGGTCAGCTTGTCCGGCGACAGGCCCCACTCCTTCGTCAGCAGCGTCCACGCGTGCGTGATCGCCTGTTCCTTGAAATAATCGCCGAACGAGAAATTGCCGAGCATTTCGAAGAAGGTGTGATGCCGCGCGGTGTAGCCGACATTGTCGAGATCATTGTGCTTGCCGCCCGCGCGGACGCACTTCTGGCTGGACGTCGCGGTCGTGTAGGGGCGCGATTCGAGGCCGGTGAAGACGTTCTTGAACGGCACCATCCCCGCATTGACGAACATCAGCGTCGGGTCGTTCTGCGGGACGAGCGGCGCAGAGGGCACGATCTGGTGTCCCTGCGAACCAAAATAGTCGAGGAAGCCGCGGCGGATGTCGTTCGTCGATGTCATGCCGCCGACTTAGGCGAGCAACGGGGTTCGCTCAAGTGACCGCGTTACGCGGATTGGGGCAGTGCCGCCGCCAGCCAGTCATCGGCGTGAAGCCCGTAGATCAGGCTGTCGCGCAGCCCCATATGCGTCTCCCATTCGCCGCGCAGCAGCCGTTCGCGCCGGAACCCCAGCCGTTCGAGCAACAGGATCGACGCGCGGTTCTCGCTGTCAGCATCGGCGAACACGCGGTGCTGCCCCTCGGCGAACAGCTGGTCGAGCACCGCCGACACCGCCTCGCTCGCAAGGCCGCGGCCCCAGTGCGCGCGCGCGAGGATGAAGCCGATCTCGGTCACCCCCTGCCCGCGCATCCGCCCGCCCGACACCCAGCCAATCGCCCGGTCGTCGCCGTGCCGCGTGATCGCCCAGGCACGCCAGTTTACGTCAGCGGCATCCTCGACCAGATAGAGCCGCGTCGCCTCGATCGACGTTAGCGGACCATCCGCCGAATAGGTCATCAAGTCCGCGTCGGCGAGCGTCGGGTGCAACGCGACCGCGTCGGCCTGGACGAGCCGACGCAGCCGGAGCCGCGGGGTCACCAGCACCGGATGGGGCAGCGCGCGACGCTTCAAGCGATCAGGGCGTCGACGAGCGCACGCACTTTCTTCTGACGCCACTGCGGCAGCGGCGCGACGAGCCAATAGCCGCCGCGCGACGGCTGCGCGTCGCCGATGATCCGGATCAGCCCCGCCTCGAGCCCGCGCCGCGCCAGCAGTTCGGGCACGGTCGCCCGCCCGAGCCCCGCCGCCGCCGCATCGATCGCCAATCCTGCATCACCGACGCGAACCAGTGCCGTGGCATCTCCCGCCGCCGGGTCAAGCGCGGGCGCGCCGGGCCAGGCGATGATCGCTTCGGACGCGCTGCCGGTCGCCGCGATCGTGACGAGCCCTTCGGATTCGAGCGCCTCGCCCTCATTCTCGCCAGGACCATCGCCCCAGCGGATCGCGAGGTCGAGATTGGCCTCGGTAAAATCCACCGTCTCGTCCGCGGTGATCAGGACGAAGCGCAAATCGGGATCGGCCGCGGCGATCTCGGCGAGCCGCGGCATCAGCCATTTCTCGGTCAGATCGCGCGGCGCGGCGATCGTCAGCGACTTGGACGTCTGCCCCGCCTGCATCGCGCGGACCGCCTCCTCGAACTGGAGGAAACCGTTGCGCAACGGACCGAGCCCCGCCTCGGCCTCGGGCGTCAGCTCGAGCCCTCGCGTAGTACGCCGGAACAGCACGACGCCCAGCGTGTCCTCGAGCGCGCGGATCTGCTGCCCGACCGCCGCGGGGGTGACCGCGAGCTCGTCGGCGGCGCGCGTGAACGACAGGTGGCGCGCCGCCGCGTCGAGTACGCGCAGCCCGTTCAGCGGCAGGTGCGTGCGCTTCATGAAATCACCGCCGGCGCACTCAGCGAGAAATGCGGGATCGCCACCTCGAACACCGCACCGGTATCGTCGACCATCCGGTAGGATCCGCGCATCGCCCCCGTCGGCGTCGCAAGCGGGCAGCCCGAGACATAGTCGAAGCTCGCACCCTGCTCGATCAGCGGCTGTTCGCCGACGACGCCCTCGCCCTCGACGGTGTGGCGCGCGCCATGCCCGTCGGTGATGATCCAGTGTCGCGTCAGCAGCTGGACCGCGCCGGGCCCGTCATTTTCCAGCCGGATATGATAGGCCCAGAACCAGCGCCCGCGCTGCGGTTCGGACTGTTCGGGCAGATAGCTGACCGAGACGCGTACCGTCACCCCGCGCGTCGTCGCCGCACTGGGGAACAGCGCCTTCACAGCCCGACCTTGCCCAATGCCCGGTCGAGATCGTCGATCACGTCGCGCACGTCTTCGAGCCCGACGTTGAGCCGCAACAGCCCCTCGGTCACGCCCATCTCAGCCTGCTTGTCGGGCGAGACGCTGGCATGCGTGGTCGAGGCAGGATGCGTCATCAGCGACCGCGAATCGCCGATATTGTTCGAGATATCGACCAGCTCCAGCGCATCGAGCAGGCCATGCGCCTGTTCACGCCCTTCGACCTCGAACGCGAAGATCGGGCCGCACGCGTCCATCTGACTCATCGCGAGCTCGTGCTGCGGATGGCTGGCGAGGCCCGGATGCAGGATCCGCGGCACGCGCGCTTCCAGAAACGCGCCGACCTTCTGCGCATTTTCCGACTGGCGACGGATACGCAGATCGAGCGTCTCGAGCCCCTTGAGCACCACCCACGCATTGAACGGCGACAGCGTCGGCCCGGTGTTGCGCGTGAAGGGCAGCAGCGTGTTGGTGATGAAATCCTCGGTCCCGCATACAGCGCCGGCGAGCACGCGACCCTGCCCGTCCATCATCTTGGTCGCGCTGTACGCGATGACGTCCGCACCGAACTCCATCGGCCGCTGCAACGCCGGCGTCGCGAACGCATTGTCGACGACGGTCGTGATCCCGCGCTCGCGCGCGATGTCGCACACCGCCTTCAGGTCGACGATGTCCATCGTCGGGTTGGCGGGCGTCTCGAAGAAGAACACCTTGGTCTCGGGCCGGACCGCGTCGAGGAACGCCTGCGGGTCGCGCGCGTCGACGATCGTCGTGGCGATCCCGAACTTGGGCAGCAGCGTATCGGTCAGCCAGCGGCACGATCCGAACGCCGCGCGGCCGCCGACCAGGTGATCGCCGCTCTGCAACTGACACAGCAGCGCCGCGGTCATCGCCGCCATGCCCGTCGCCATCGACCGGCACGCCTCGGCCCCCTCGAGCAGCGCGATCCGCTCCTCGAGCATCTGCACCGTCGGGTTCTGGAGCCGGGAATAGGTCATCCCGTCCTGCTCGCCGGCAAAGCGCGCCGCGGCGTCGCCGGCCTTGTCGTAGCAATAGCCCGAGGTGAGGAAGAGGGCTTCCGACGTTTCGCCATATTCGCTGCGGGCGGTGCCGCCGCGGATGGCCTGCGTCTGCGGACGCCAGTTCTGGGTGATCGAACGATCTTGGCCGGTCTTGCGCTTCATGGCGACGCTTTGCCGGGGGCGGGCGGTGATGACAACCCCCGCGGAGGGTCGCGCGCGCTAGTAGCGCCCCCAGGTAAACCTGGATGACAGCGCATAATTCCACACCGCGCCGACCAGCACGCCGATCATCGCCGACACCGCCCAGGCGTCGTTGCGCACATCGTGCATGAACGCTGCGATCCCGACATTGGCAATCGCGCCAACCGAACAGATGAGCGCGAACGATACCCAGCCATCGGCGAGCTGCCGCCATCCCTTCAGCCGCCGGTCGCGATAGGTCAGCGCGTTGTTGAGGAAGAAGTTCATCGTCAGCGCGGCCAGCGTCGCGCCGATCTGCCCGACCAGGAACGACGTCCCGATCCCGAGGAACAGCGCGCTGAGCACCGCCATGTGCACGCCGATGCCGAGCACGCCGATCGCCGAGAACATCGCGAACCGCACCGGCACGAACCGCCCGAACATCCGGTCGTACAGCGCGATCAGATATTCCAGCGCGACGACGTGATCGAGCTTGCTCTCCCCCTCGGTCCGGCAGCGGAAGGTATAGGGCAGCTCGGCGAACCGCAGCGGCTCGGGCGACGCGGTCAGCAGGTCGAGCAGGATCTTGAACCCGATCGCCGACAGTCTGGGCGCAAGCGCGCGCGCGACGTCGGTACGGATCGCGAAGAAGCCGCTCATCGGATCGCTCAGATCCGCCTTGAGCACGCGCCGCGACAGCCGTGTGGCGAGCGCGGACTTGGCGACGCGGTCGCGGTCCCAGTCGCCGGTCCCGCCGCCGCTGACGAAGCGCGAACCGATCACCACGTCGTGATCGCCCGCCTGAAGGAGGTCGAGCATCTTTGGCAACAGCGTCTCGTCATGCTGCAGATCGCCGTCGATCACCGCGACGACGGGCGCGGCGGTCGCGCACAGCCCCTCGATACAGGCCGAGGACAGCCCCCGTCGGCCGATCCGCTGGATAACGCGGACGCGCATGTCGCTGCGCCCGAGCACGCGCGCCGCCTCGGCGGTGCCGTCCGGGCTGTCGTCGTCGACGAAGATCGCTTCCCAGCGCCGTCCCGCCAGTGCCTGGTCGAGCTTGGCGATCAGCGCGGCGACGTTTGCCTTTTCGTTGAACGTCGGGATGACGACCGCGATCTCGAGCGTGTCCGGCCCCGAGCCCCGCTCCGCGTCCAGCTCGACCGGACTCACCCGAGCGATGCGATCACCGCGTCGCCCATCGCGCGCGTCGTCAGCGTGCCGCCGAGGTCAGGGGTCCGCGCGCCGGCCAGGATCGCCGCCGCCACCGCCGCCTCGATCCGGTCGGCCGCGTCGGCCTTGTCGAGCGAATGCCGCAGCATCATCGCCGCGGACAGGATCGCGGCGCAGGGGTTCGCCTTGCCCTGCCCGGCAATGTCGGGCGCGCTGCCATGGATCGGTTCGTACAGACCGTGACCCTGGCCATCGAGCGCAGCGGAGGGCAGCATGCCGATCGATCCCGCGCACATCGATGCCTGGTCGGACAGGATGTCGCCGAACAGATTGCCGGTGACGACCACGTCGAACTGGCCGGGATCGCGCACCAGCTGCATCGCCGCGTTGTCGACATACATGTGGCTGAGCGCGACGTCGGGATAGTCCGCCGACACCTCGATCACGACGTCGCGCCACAGCTGCGACGTCTCCAAGACATTGGCCTTGTCGACCGACAGCAGCTTGCTCTTGCGGGTACGGGCGGTCTCGAACCCGACGCGCGCGATCCGGGCGATCTCCGCCTCGTCGTAACGCATCTCGTCATGGCCTTCGCGCAGGCCCTCGGCCGTCGTCCGGATGCCCTTGGCGCCGAAATACACGTCGCCGGTCAGCTCGCGGACGATCACCATATCGATCGTGCGTGCGATCTCCGGCCGCAGCGACGACGCATCCTCCAGCCCCGCGAACAGCTTGGCCGGACGCAAATTGGCGAACAGCCCCAGCTCCTTGCGCAAGCCCAGGATCGCCTGTTCTGGTCGCAAATGCCGTTCGAGCCGATCGCAATCGGGGTCGCCGACCGCACCGAACAGCACGGCGTCCGCGCGCCGCGCGAGCGCCAGCGTCTCGGGCGGCAGCGGATGCCCCGCCGCCTTGTACGCCGCACCACCGACCAGCGCCTCGTCAAAGCTCAGATCGAGGTCGAGCCGGTCGAGCACGCGGCGCGCCTCGGCAGTCACTTCGGGTCCGATGCCGTCGCCGGCCAGTATCGCGATCAAGGGCATGTGCGTTCCTCCGCCGCCGCCCTTGCCGGGCAAGCCGCGCTCACGCAACCGCCCTTTTGAGCCGATCGACGAGGCGAGCCCGCGCTGCGAGCGGTTCGGCACGGCGTTCGACCAGAACATCGCGAGTCAGGAAATGCTCGGTCAGCCGCAGTCCGTCGAAGATGTCCGGCCACCCCGCCTCGCCCCCGGCAGTAAGAAAAGCGGGCAGCGGCAACAGCTTGGCTTCATAGCCCTGCGCCGCACCGCGCGACACCGCCGCCCCGCTCCGCGGACTGACGAATGCGAGGTCGTCGACCGCGCCGCTCGCTACGCACTGGTCGAGATCGAGACCGAAACCGAGCTCCGCGAGCAGCAGCAGTTCGTACCGTACCAGCGCCGCGGCCCAGCCGCGCGCCGACGGCGCCGCCTCGATCGCGCCGAGAACGCCGTCCAGCGCGTCGTGGATATGCGGATAGGGCTGCGCCTCCGGCAGCGCGACCGCGGCCAGCGCCGTCGCCCATTCGAGCGCACCC
>NZ_JPJC01000189.1:609-12877 GCF_000733135.1 Sphingomonas sp. FUKUSWIS1 | reverse complement strand
CAAGCCGGCGCCCGCGCCTGTCGCACCGCCGGCCCCGCCGCCGATTCTCGAATTGTCGCGCGATCCGTCGATGCCGGCACCCCGCCGGTTCTCGCCAGTCGCCCGTCCCGAGCGTCCTCCGCCGCCGCCGAAGCCCGTCCCGGCACCTGCGCCTGCAGCGCCGGCGACGACGGCCAATGCCGGCACGACCGCAGCGCGCCCTGGTGCAACCGGTGCCAACGCGCCGGCTGGTGGCGTCCGTCGCGACGCACCCCCGGCACGGCCGCAGCAGCGTGACCGCAAGGGCGACGATCGTCGCACCTCGGGCAAGCTGACCGTCAACCGCGCCCTCGGCGATGGGGATGGCGCCCGCGCCCGCTCGCTCGCCGCACTCAAGCGTGCGCGTGAGAAGGAGCGTCGTGGCACCGGTGGTCCGCGCGAGCCGCAGGCCAAGCAGGTCCGCGACGTGGTCGTCCCCGAGGCGATCACCGTGCAGGAACTCGCCATCCGTATGGCCGAGAAGGGTGCAGACCTCGTCAAGGCGCTGTTCAAGATGGGCATGCCCGTCACGATGACGCAGACGATCGACCAGGATACGGCCGAACTGCTCGTCACCGAATTCGGTCACAACCTGACGCGCGTCAGCGATGTCGACCAGGATCTGGCGAACGACACGATCGACGATGCCGAGGAGACTCTGCGTCCGCGTGCCCCGGTCGTCACGATCATGGGTCACGTCGATCACGGCAAGACGTCGCTGCTCGATGCCTTGCGCGGCACCGACGTGGTGCGCGGCGAAGCGGGTGGCATCACCCAGCATATCGGCGCGTATCAGGTCACGCTGAAGGACAAGTCGAAGATCACCTTCCTCGACACGCCGGGCCATGAAGCGTTCACGCAGATGCGTGCGCGCGGCGCGGACGTCACCGACATCGTCATCCTGGTGGTGGCGGCGGACGACGGCCTGATGCCGCAGACGGTGGAGGCGATCGCCCACACCAAGGCGGCTGGCGTGCCGATGATCGTCGCGATCAACAAGATCGACAAGGAAGGCGCCAATGCCCAGAAGGTGCGCGAGCGCCTGCTGAGCGAGGAGATCGTGGTCGAGGACATGGGCGGCGACGTCCAGGACGTCGAAGTCTCCGCGACCAAGAAGATCGGTCTCGACACGCTGATCGAGAAGATCCAGCTCCAGGCCGAACTGCTCGAACTGCGCGCCAATCCGGATCGCGCGGCCGAGGGTACGGTGATCGAGGCCAAGCTCGACAAGGGTCGTGGTCCGGTTGCGACGATCCTCGTCAATCGTGGTACGCTCAAGGTGGGCGACATCTTCGTGGTCGGCGGCGAGAGCGGCAAGGTTCGTGCGCTGGTCGACGACAAGGGCAAGCAGATCAAGGAAGCGGGTCCGGCGATGCCGGTCGAGGTCCTCGGTCTGTCGGGCGTGCCGTCAGCAGGCGATCCGTTCCAGGTCGTCGAGAACGAGGCACGGGCCCGCGAAGTCGCGGAATATCGTCGCAGCGTGAAGACCGACAAGCGGACGGCATCGGTTCCGGCCAGCCTCGAGAGCATGTTCTCGGCGCTGAAGGAAAAGCAGGCGATCGAATATCCGCTGGTCGTGAAGGCCGATACGCAGGGTACCGTCGAGGCGATCGTCGGGGCGATCAACAAGATCTCCACCGATCTGATCAAGGCGCGCGTGCTGAGCTCGGGCGTCGGTGGCATCACCGAATCCGACGTCACGTTGGCGGCGGCATCGGGTGCACCGATCATCGGCTTCAACGTTCGTCCGAATGCCAAGGCACGCGAGATCGCCGAGCGCCAGAAGGTCGCGTTCAAATATTATGACGTGATCTACGACCTGATCGACGAGATCCGGGCGGGCATGGCCGGCGAGCTTGGGCCGGAAGCGTTCGAGACGGTCGTCGGTCGTGCCGATATCCGCGAGGTCTTCTCGGCGGGCAAGCATGGCAAGGCGGCGGGTCTGCTCGTTACCGAGGGCAATATCCGCAAGGCGCTCAAGGCACGTATCACGCGCAACGACGTCATCATCTACCAGGGCGAAATCGCATCGCTGCGTCGCTTCAAGGATGATGTCGCCGAAGTCCGCGCCGGGCTGGAGTGTGGCGTGACGTTCACGTCGAACTTCGTCGACATCAAGGCCGGCGACGTCCTCGAGACGTTCGAAGTCGAGATGCGCGACCGCACGCTGTAATACTGAAGCCCTCTCCCCCTCGGGGAGAGGGTTGGGTGAGGGGCAGTACCGGGCGGTAACGCTTGCGGCCGCCCCTCACCCCCACCTCTCCCCGGAGGGGCGAGGGAGTTAGAAGAATGAAGACCGATACCCCAGAGATCAAAACCGTCCGCGCGCTGCGCGTGGGCGAACAGGCGCGTCACGCGCTCAGCGACATCCTCGCACGCGGCGACGTGCATGATCCGGTGCTCGAAAAGCACCTCGTCACGATCACCGAGGTCCGCATGTCCCCCGACCTGCGCCACGCCACCGTCTTCGTGAAGCCGCTGCTCGGCAAGGACGAGGAAAAGGTGCTGAAGGCGCTGCGGACGAACACCGCCTATCTCCAGCGCGAAGTCGCGACTCGCGTGCAGACGCGCTATGCCGCCAAGCTGAAGTTCGTCGCCGACGAGAGCTTCGACGAGGGCACGCATATCGACACGCTGTTGCGCGATCCGCATATCGCGCGCGACCTGTCCGAGGATTGACGCCACCGCGCGACGCGTCTTTGGGTTGAGCCGATGGCCAAGCTGTATTTCTATTATGCGTCGATGAACGCGGGCAAGTCGACCAACCTGCTTCAGGCGGACTTCAACTACCGCGAGCGTGGGATGCGGACGATGCTGTTCACCGCCGCGATCGACGATCGCTTTGCGGCGGGCACGATCACGTCGCGGATCGGGCTCGAGGCACTGGCGATCGCGTTCGACGCGGATACGGATATCGGCGCGTGCATCGCCCGGCAGCACGCCGAGGATGCGATCTCCTGCGTGCTGGTGGACGAGGCACAGTTCCTCACCGCATCCCAGGTCGACCAGCTGGCGCAGATCTGCGACGTCACCGGCATCCCGGTGCTCGCCTACGGCTTGCGCACCGATTTCCAGGGCGCGCTGTTCCCCGGCTCCGCGCGACTGCTCGCGCTGGCGGACTCGCTGGTCGAGATCAAGTCGGTGTGCATGTGCGGGCGCAAGGCGACGATGAACCTGCGCGTCGACGCGAACGGCCGCGCGATCGCCGAGGGGCAGCAGACCGAGATCGGCGGCAACGACCGCTATGTCGCACTGTGCCGCCGGCATTTTACCGAGGCTTTGGGGTAGCTCCCTTCCCTTCGCCCCTTCCCGTCATCCTGACGAAAGTCAGGACCCAGAGTACCAAACACCGTCTCTCGTGGCTCTGGGTCCTGACTTTCGTCAGGATGACGGAGTGGGTGGGGCTCGCCCTGCCCCGATATTCAAGGATCCTACGACATGCATGGCTGGATCATTCTCGACAAGCCGCTGGGATTGGGCTCGACGCAGGGCGTGTCCGCGGTGAAGCGCGCGCTGCGCAACGGCGGCTATGGCAAGTTCAAGGTCGGCCACGGCGGCACGCTCGATCCGCTCGCGACCGGCGTGCTGCCGATCGCGGTCGGCGAAGCGACCAAGCTCGCCGGGCGGATGCTCGACAGCGACAAGATCTATGATTTCACCATCATGTTCGGGGTCCAGACCGACACGCTCGACGCCGAGGGCGTAAGCATCGCCACCTCCGACGTGCGCCCGACGATGGCAGCGGTCCAGGCGGTGCTGGCGCAGTTCACCGGCCCGATCGCGCAGGTGCCCCCCGCCTATTCCGCACTCAAGATTGATGGCGAGCGCGCCTACGACCTTGCCCGCGCTGGGCAGGACGTGGTGCTCGCCAGCCGGAACGTGACGATCCACGCACTCACCCCCCACCCCACCCGTCTTTTGCATGACGGGGTCGGGGCGGGACTGGAGGCAGTCACCCTCACCGCGCATGTCTCCAAGGGCACCTATATCCGTTCCCTCGCGCGCGACATCGCGCTGGCGCTCGGAACCGTCGGCCACGTCACCATGCTACGCCGCGTAAAGGCCGGCCCGTTCGACCTCTTATCGGCGATATCGCTGGACAAACTGGACGAACTCGCTAAGGCCTCCGCGCTTGAAGATGTACTACTGCCCTTGAGGGTGGCGCTGGACGACATCCCGGCTCTCTCCCTCACCCCCGACCAGGCAGGGGCGCTCCGACAGGGGCGTATCTTGGCCGGGATCGCCGCAGACGATGGCCAATACTTCGCCGAGCTGGACGCTGTCCCGGTCGCGCTGGTCGAGGTCGAGGACGGAGACGTCCGGGTCGTTCGCGGTTTCAATCTGTGATGTCGAAGGACTGAGAATTCATGACGATTACTGCTGAACGCAAGACCGAGCTGGTCAAGATCCACGCACGCCAGGACGGCGACACGGGTTCGCCCGAAGTCCAGGTCGCGATCCTGACCGAGCGGATCAAGAACCTGACCGAGCACTTCAAGGGCCACAAGAAGGACAACCACTCGCGTCGTGGTCTCCTGATGATGGTCAACAAGCGCCGGTCGCTGCTGGACTATCTCCGTCACAAGGACGGCCAGCGCTATCTGGATCTGATCGCGAAGCTCGGTCTCCGCAAGTAAAACGAACGGCTCCCTTCGGGGGGCCGTTTTT
Organism: Sphingomonas sp. FUKUSWIS1; assembly: GCF_000733135.1. Lineage (NCBI taxonomy): Bacteria > Pseudomonadati > Pseudomonadota > Alphaproteobacteria > Sphingomonadales > Sphingomonadaceae > Sphingomonas > Sphingomonas sp. FUKUSWIS1. The sequence goes on along the minus strand of NZ_JPJC01000189.1, from coordinate 8,191 downwards.
GTATATACGACTTTGATTCCGCGCCATCGCGCGCGGAGGCAAACGCCAGGACGCAATTCGGTGGACTGGCAAGGAGCGACAACTCGCTCCACACCGCCGCGAGCCGGCTTAGCTCGCACATAGGCCCCGGTCGGCATCTGGCCGCCGGAGTGAAGGAAACGAAATGTTCGATACCAAAACCGTAAGCGCCCAGTGGGGCGGCAAGACGCTGACGCTCGAGACCGGCCGTGTGGCCCGTCAGGCAAACGGCGCCGTGCTCGCCACCCTCGGCGAGACCGTCGTTCTGTGCGCCGTGACGGCTGCACGGACCGTCAAGGAAGGGCAGGATTTCTTCCCGCTTACCGTCCATTACCAGGAGAAGTTCTCCGCAAGCGGCCGCATCCCCGGCGGCTTCTTCAAGCGTGAGCGCGGTGCGACCGAGAAGGAGACGCTGACCAGCCGTCTCATCGATCGCCCGATCCGCCCCCTCTTCCCAGAGGGTTTCTACAACGAGATCAACGTGATCTGCCAGGTTCTGTCGTATGACGGCGAGAACGAGCCGGACATCCTCGCGATGGTCGCGGCGTCGGCGGCGCTGACGATCTCGGGCGTGCCGTTCATGGGCCCGATCGGCGCAGCACGCGTCGGCTATGTCGATGGCGCCTACATCCTCAACCCGACGCTCGACGAAGCCAAGGCGGGTGATCTCGACCTCGTCGTCGCCGCCACCGGCCAAGCCGTGATGATGGTCGAGTCGGAAGCCAAGGAGCTTTCGGAAGAGATCATGCTCGGCGCGGTCCAGTTCGCGCACAAGGCATGCCGCGAAGCCGCCAACCTGATCATCGACCTGGCCGAGCAGGCTGCCAAGGATCCTTGGGAAATGGCCGAGCAGGCCGACCTGTCGACCGCCAAGGACAAGCTGAAGAAGCTGATCGGCAAGGACATTGCGGCCGCCTACAAGGTGACCGACAAGTCCAAGCGTTCGGACCTGCTGAACGCCGCACGCGCCAAGGGCAAGACCGCCTTTGCCGATGCGACCCCGCAGGACCAGATGGCAGCCGGCAAGCTGATGAAGAAGCTGGAGGCCGAGATCGTCCGCGGCGCCATCCTCAAGGACGGCACCCGCATCGACGGCCGCACCACCACGCAGATCCGTCCGATCGAAGCGATGGTCCACTTCCTCCCGCGGACGCACGGCTCGGCACTGTTCACGCGCGGCGAGACGCAGTCGATCTGCACCACCACGCTCGGCACGCGCGACGCAGAGCAGATGATCGACGGCCTCAACGGTCTGTCGTACGAAAACTTCATGCTCCACTACAACTTCCCGCCCTACTCGGTCGGTGAAGTCGGTCGCTTCGGTGCGCCGGGTCGTCGCGAAGTTGGCCACGGCAAGCTCGCCTGGCGCGCGCTGCACCCGGTGCTGCCGTCGAAGGAAGAGTTCCCGTACACGATCCGCGTATTGTCAGACATCACCGAGTCGAACGGCTCGTCGTCGATGGCGACGGTCTGCGGCGGTTCGCTGTCGATGATGGACGCGGGCGTTCCGCTCAAGCGTCCGGTGTCGGGCATCGCGATGGGCCTGATCCTCGAGGGCAAGAACTTCGCGGTTCTGTCGGACATCCTGGGCGACGAGGATCACCTCGGCGACATGGACTTCAAGGTCGCTGGCACGTCCGAGGGCATCACCACGATGCAGATGGACATCAAGATCGCCGGCATCACCGAAGAGATCATGGGCAAGGCGTTGGCACAGGCCAAGGAAGGCCGTGCGCACATCCTGGGCGAAATGGCCAAGGCGCTCGACCACACGCGTGAGGAGCTGTCGGCACACGCACCGCGTATCGAGACCTTCACGATCGAGAAGTCGAAGATCCGTGAAGTCATCGGCACCGGCGGCAAGGTGATCCGCGAGATCGTCGCGCAGACCGGCGCCAAGGTCGACATCGACGACGAGGGCGTGATCAAGGTGTCGTCGTCCGACCCCGCGCAGATCGAAGCCGCGATCAAGTGGATCAAGGGCCTCGTCGAGGAAGCCGAAGTCGGCAAGGTCTATGACGGCAAGGTCGTCAACCTGGTGGACTTCGGTGCTTTCGTGAACTTCATGGGTGGCAAGGACGGTCTCGTCCACGTGTCTGAAATCAAGAACGAGCGCGTCGAGAAGGTCTCGGACGCGTTGAGCGAAGGCCAGGAAGTCAAGGTCAAGGTCCTGGAGATCGATCCGCGCGGCAAGGTTCGCCTGTCGATGCGCGTCGTCGACCAGACGACCGGCGAAGAGCTGGAGGACACGCGTCCTGCCCGTGAGCCGCGCGAAGGCGGTGACCGTGGTCCGCGCGGTCCGCGTCGCGATGGCGATGGTGGTCGTGACGCCGGTAACGGCGGTGGCGGTCGTGGCCCGCGCGGCGAAGGCGGCAACGGTGATCGTGGTCCCCGTGGCCCGCGTCGTGACGGCGATGGTGGTCGTGATGGCGGCAACAGCGGTGGCCGTGGCCCGCGTCGCGACGGCGGTGGTCAGGGCGGCGAGCGCGCTCCCCGCGCCGAGCGTTCGGACGGCGACAAGGCCCCCGAGTTCGCTCCGGCGTTCCTGACGGGCGATCGCGACTAAGCGATCTTGCCGACTGGCAACTAGCGAAAGGGGATCCGGGCAACCGGGTCCCCTTTTTCGTGGCGATCACGATTGCGGGAGCCGGCGGCGCGATGCCACGGGATCCGCATCCTGCAATTTGTACGAGAATGACGGCCGGACGCGCTGCTATCGGCTTGCAGGGTCCAGCGTGCATGCGCATTCTCGGCCAAGGCAGCAGAGATGCGGGGGCATCATGGCAACCTTGGCGACCAGCGTGTCGGCGATCACCGCCGAGCGGCGTTTCTATCTCATGCTGGCTGCGATCATCGCGGTCACCGTCTTCGCGGGGTTCGGGCTGGACCTGCAGCGGACTGACTGGAACATCGTCGGGCTTCCCGCCCAGGTCCATCTGCACGCTGCCGTCTTCTTCGGCTGGATCATCCTCTACGTCGCGCAGAACTGGCTGGTCGACCGGGGATCGATCGCGATGCACCGGCGACTGGGCGTCGCGACCGCATGTCTGGTCCCGGTCATGGTCGTGGTGGGCGTCGCGACGACGGTCATGGCCGTCCGGCTCAACCGCGTCCCGCCCTTCTTCACGCCGGGCCTTTTCCTCGCGCTCGATCTTCAGATCATCGGCTTTGCGATCCTGGCGGGCTGGGCGATCCAGCTGAGACACCGGTCCGACTGGCACAAGCGCCTGATGCTGTGCGCGACGATTCTGATCATGTCGCCGGCGCTGGGGCGCATTCTGCCGATGCCGCTCATGGGCCCGTCCGGCACATGGGCGATATTCGTCGCCACCATGGTCTATCTGGGGGCTGCGATGCTGTTCGATGCGCAACTGCGCGGGCGGGTGCACCTAGCCTATTGGTGGGGCGCGGGAATGCTGACCCTCGTCCAGCTGCTGATCGGCATCGTCGGGTTCAGCCCGCGGCTCGACAAGCTGGTCGCGCAAATTGCCGCCTAACGGCGGGCATGCGCTTGAGTAGAATTTGAGTGGGGAGCTTCTGTTGCTCGGTGCCCCCCGTACCGCCGGTTTCCACTTCTGTTGCCCGGTGTGGCCCGAACCGCGCTTTCGTCCGTATAACTTAGGTCGTTAGACCGTCAGTTATGCGGCAATTGCGAGTGCTTCGTTATCGTTGGCACTTGTGTATGGGCCGTTGCGGTGGTCCCATTCCGAGCGAAACATAGCGTCGTTGAACACACGTCGATCCTAGTTCGACCCCGTCATCGTCCCCCTCTCGCGAAGAGGGCGGTGGTGGAGTCGCCGGGTACTGCCCCCGGGTCCGCTGTGTCTATGACACGCCACGGTTTATCGCCATAGTCACCAAGGGAGAATTCCCCCGATGACGCTTGTGATATAGAGCGGCGGTCGGCCGATTAAAAGCCCGTGATTTTGCCCTTTGCGGCCTTTCGCTCGCCACAAACCGCGTGCATAGAAATCTGTATTATGTTGACGCAGCGCTCTCGCTACGCGCTTCGCGCGATGATCTTCCTTGGCGGCGCCCCGGTCGGTGGCCCACCGATCCCGATGACCCGCATCGCGGCCGAGGCCAATGTCCCGCGCAAGTTTCTCGAGCTGATCCTTGCGGACCTGCGCGAGTCCGGCTTGCTGCACAGCCATCGCGGCAAGATGGGCGGCTATCGCCTGTCGCGCCCGAGCCACCTGATCTCGCTCGGCGAGATCATCCGGATCATCGAGGGCCCGCTCGCGCTGGTGCCCTGCGTCAGCCGCACGGCCTATCGGCCCTGCCTCGACTGCAAGAGCGAGGCAGACTGCGCGATCCGCTTTGCGATGATGCGCGTCCGCGACGAGACTGCGCGGATCCTCGACGGCACGAGCCTGGCGGATGCCAACGCCGAGGATCTGGCCGCAGCCTGATCTCCCCCTCCCCCCGTGGGAGAGGGGCAGGACGGTCAGCCGCGTGCCTTGAGCTCGTCGCGGATCTCCCGCAGCAGCGCGATCTCGACCGGCTCGGGCGCCGGCGCGACTGGCGTCGCTTCTTCCTCACGCTTGAGCCGCGCGGTTTCACGCTCGATCAGCGCCGCCGCGCGGTTCACGACGCGCAGGATCATGAAGATGATGAAGGCGACTATCACGAAGTTGACGAGCTGCGTCGCGAACGCGCCATAGCCGAGCAACGGCACCCCCGCCTTCTTCAGCGCCGCATAGTCGCTGAGCGAACCGGCATAGTTTGCGGGGACAGGCCCCATCCGCCAGAAATAGCTCGAAAAGTCGAGCCCGCCGAAAATCTTGCCGATCACCGGCATCAGCACGTCGTCGGTCAGCGAGGTGACGATCTTGCTGAACGCCGCCCCGATGATCACCGCAATAGCCAGATCAAGCACGTTGCCGCGCATGATGAACGCTTTGAATTCCTTGAGCATTTGCGCCCCCTTTTCCAGTCCCCCGCACGCTAGCCATCGATTTCGGTTTCGCCAAGCCGGTCCGCTGTCCTATGGGGGTGATACAGACCAGCAGGAGAGCCCCGATGTCGTCCTATGCCCAGATTCTTCGCGGATCCGCCGTCGTTGCGCTTGCGGCGACGCTTGGCGGCTGCGGGATCAACAGCATCCCGACCGCCGAGGAAAATGTGAAGGCGCGCTGGGCCGATGTGCAGAACGACTATCAGCGTCGCGCCGACCTGATCCCCAACCTCGTCGCGACGGTCAAGGCGGCCGGCGCGCAGGAAAAGAGCATTCTGGTCGAGGTGACGCAGGCGCGCGCCGCGGCAAGCACGGTGCAGGTCTCGGGCGACGACCTGACCGACCCTGCGAAGATCGAGCAGTTCTCGCGCGTGCAGGGTGCTGTCGGGCTGTCGCTGCAGCGACTGCAGGAGGCCTATCCCGAGCTCAAGAGCCAGGCCAATTACACCACGCTGATGAGCCAGCTCGAAGGCACCGAGAACCGCATCACGATCGCACGGCGCGACTATAACGGCGCGGTCCAGGCTTATAACACCAAGATCCGCACCTTCCCCGACGCGGTCGGCGCGAAGATCTTCTATGGCGCAAAGCCGATGGTGCCATTTGCCGCGACCACGCCGGGGGCCGAGACGGCGCCGACGGTGAATTTCGGCAACGCGAGCTGATCGCGGGGCCGGCGGCATGATCCGCGTCCTCGCGGCGCTCCTCTTCGCGGTGCTGCTCGGCAGCGGCACCGCAGGCGCCCAGACTTTCCCGAAATTCACCGGCTTCGTCGTCGACGCGGCGAACGTGATCCCGCCCGAGCAGGAAGCGGCGCTCACCAAACGACTCGACGACCTGCAAAAGGCGACGGGCAACCAGTTGGTCGTCGCGACCGTCGCCGATCTGCAGGGCTATCCGATCGAGGATTATGGCTATCGCCTGCTGCGGAACTGGGGGGTCGGGCTGAAGGACGCCAATAACGGTGCGATCCTGCTCGTCGCGCCGAACGACCGCAAGGTACGGATCGAGGTCGGCTATGGGCTTGAGCCGGTCCTGACCGACGCGTTTTCGAGCGTCGTGATCAACCAGCAGATCCTGCCGCGCTTCAAGGCCGGGGACATGACCGGCGGGATCGTCGCGGGCACGAATGCGGTCGCGGACCAGCTCGCTTTGCCCGACGCCGAGGCCCGCGCGAAGGTCGGCGCGGCGGCGGCGGAATATGACAAGACGCATCGCCGCGCGCCGTCCGGCAACGGTGGCGGCGTGCCGATCGGGCTGATCATCTTCGGGATCGTGGCAGCCGCGATCGTCATTCCGATGATCTCGCGGCGTGCCGGTGGTACGCGCTATTCAAGCGGTGGCGGCGGCAACGGGACACTGCCGATCGTGCTTTGGAGCATCGCCAACGAGATGTCACGGCGCGGCGGCGGCGGCGGTAGCAGCTGGGGCGGCGGCGGTGGCGACAGCGGCGGCGGTGGCTGGATGGGCGGCGGTTTTGGCGGCGGCGGCGGCGGATCTGCCGGCGGCGGCGGCGCATCGGGGAGTTGGTGACATGCGGTTGAGCGAAGCCGATCACGGCCGCGTCACCGCCGCGGTGACGCAGGCCGAAACCACGACGACGGGCGAGATCGTCACGATCGTCGCGCGCCAGTCCGACGCCTATCACGACGTCTCGCTGCAATGGTCCGTGCTCGCCATGCTGCTGAGCCTTGTGGTGCTCGCGCTGCACCCCGTGGCGGCCGACCAGATCTATGCGCGGCTCGTCGATCCCTGGGCGCAGTCGGCACCACAGGGCGCGTTGTTCGCGATCGCGCTCGTCCTGATGACGCTGGTGTTCCTGGGCATGCGCCTGCTTCTCACTATCCCCGCGTTGCGACTCGCGCTGACGCCGGGCGCGACGAAAACGCGCCGGGTGCGCCGACGTGCGGTGATGCTGTTCCGGGCGGGCGCGGAAAAGCGCACGCGCGGCGCGACGGGCGTGTTGCTGTACCTGTCGCTGGCCGAACACCGCGCGGAGATCGTCGCAGACTCGGGCATCCATTCGCGCGTGCCGAACGAGATCTGGGGTGCGGCGATGGCCGCCGTGCTCACCGCGGTGCGCGATGACCGGCCGGCGGACGGCATGGCCGATGCCGTCGCGCAGATCGGCACGGTGCTCGCCGAGCATTTCCCGCGAACCGACGCGGCGATCAACGAACTTCCCGACAGGCTGATCGAATTATGAGCACGACGGTATGGGCGGGCAAGTTCCTGACCGTGCAGACCGAAGGCACGTGGGAATATGCGGAACGGCGCGGGCAGATCGCGGCAGCCGTAATCGTTGCGATCGACGCGGGCGACGTCATTCTGGTCGAACAGTTTCGCGTACCGCTGGGCCGCGCCTGCCTCGAACTGCCTGCCGGGCTGGTCGGTGACGAGACCGCAGGCGAGAGCGTCGCGGTCGCCGCCGGGCGCGAGCTCGAGGAGGAAACCGGCTACCGCGCGGCCGCGATCGAGGATCTGGGGCTGTTCTATTCGTCGCCGGGGATGACGTCCGAATGCTTCACGCTGGTCCGTGCGACCGGGCTGACCAGGGTCGGCGACGGCGGCGGCGATGGTGACGAGAACATCACCGTCCACCGCGTA
>NZ_JPJC01000189.1:0-520 GCF_000733135.1 Sphingomonas sp. FUKUSWIS1 | reverse complement strand
TCACCGACATTCCCGCCTTTGTCGCGGCGAAGCGCGAGGCGGGCGTCGCGATCGACGCGAAGATGCTGCTGATCCTCGCGGGATCGATCCTCTAGCGACGCGCGCGCTGAGCCGTTTTCAACCCCGTCGCCGGAACGGCGTCGGGTAGTCGCTTATTTGAAGTTGTCCGCGTAGCTCTGCAGCTTCAGCGTCTTCTGCGGCGCCGGCACGACCGTGTAGCCGAACCCCTCACGCTCGCAATGCGCGATCGCGGCCTCGGCGGTCGGGAAGAACAGGCGGAGCTGGTCTCGCGTGTCGCCGCTGCCGGCCCAGCCGGTCAGCGGGTCGGGGCGCTTGGGCTCCGAGGGTTCGAATTCGAGCTGCCAGCTGTCGGTCCGGTGCTTGCCGGACTGCATGGCGTTCTTGGGGCGCTGGAAGATACGGGCGGTTGGCATGGGCTCCCCTTATCGCGAAGTTGCGCCCCTTGCATCCGCCTTTTTCGTGCGCAGCGTCGCCGATGCCGCGGCGGGATCGTCGGGCC
>NZ_JPJC01000188.1:3354-4496 GCF_000733135.1 Sphingomonas sp. FUKUSWIS1 | reverse complement strand
GCCGGTGTCGGTGAAGGTCTGCGTATCGCTGCGATCGTAATTGCCCGTCACCGTCCAGCGCCACGTGCCGACATCGCCGTTCAGCGTTGTGCCCAGATGCGCCGCGATCGACGACGCGCGCTGCGCCAGCGGCAGGAAGCCCGGATCGTCGAGCGCACGGTTGATCACGCTCCCGTCCGCCAGCGTCAGCGCCGCGACGGGCAGGCCGTTCAGGCTGCGGCTGTCGGTCGATTCGAGCCGTCCGTTGATCGTCGCGCCGACATTGCCGAAGATGTTGCGCGCATAGACGCTGTTCGCGGTGAAGGTACTCGTCTGGCCCTGCAGCGTGCGGAACGGCGTCGGATCGACGACCGTGCCGCCCGCTCCCACCGCCCCGCTGCCGTTGCCCCCCGCGATCGGCACGATGTCGCGCTCCGCCTCGGTCAGCGCCGAACTCGTCGCATATTCGGCATGCAGGTTGACCCGCCGGTCGCGCGCGATCGTCAGCAGGTCGAGCTTGGCCTGCGGCGTGTTCGTCCCCCCCTCGGTCGGCATCCGGTCGATCGCCTCCGCGGTCACCGCGCGAAAGCGGCGGCGCAGCACGAAGTTCACGACCTTCTGATCCGCGCGATAGCCATATTTCAGCGCGACCTCCTCGGGCAGGATCTCGACGCGCTGGATCGCCTCGGTCGGGATGTCGCGGATTTCGGAAAAGCTCGAGATGCGCCGCCCGTTGAGCAGCACCACCGGCGCACCCCCGCTGCCGCGCCCGCTCGTCGTCTGCGGGCTGAGTTCGGCGAGCAGGTCGGACACCGAGCTGACGCCGTAGGAGCGGATGTCCGCCTGCCCCAAGGTCTGATCGGGCGGAATGTCGCCGACCACCGATCCGGGCAGCTTGCGCGATCCGGTGACGACGATCTCCTCGCCCTCGACGCTATCCTCCGGCTCGGCTGCAGCGCCGTCCGTCTGCGCGCCCTCTGTCGCCGGCACCGGCGCAGGCGCCTGTTGCGCCGCCGCCATCGCCGGCAGGCTCACCGCCAGCATCAAACCCAGTGTACGCATAACCCTGATATCCCATCGACCTGACCCCGGCACCTAGGGGCCAATTGTCGCAGGATTATGCCGCTTCACCGCGCCGCGTCGGTCGGTCCGGCCATGATTCC
>NZ_JPJC01000188.1:0-3271 GCF_000733135.1 Sphingomonas sp. FUKUSWIS1 | reverse complement strand
GCGGGCGGCGTCCCGATCAGCTCCATCCGCGTCGTCGTCGCGCCAAGATCGATCCCCGCCTCGCGGAACTGGCGCAACAGCGTGAACAGCAGCGCGCTGCGCACCGGATAGGCATCGCGCGGGCTCGCGACATAGGCGAAGCAGTTGAGCTTCGCGCGGCCACCATCGACCGAATCGATGAACACCTTCACCTCGGGATCGTCGAGCACCTCGCTCTGGTCGGCAAAGGCGGTGAACAGCATCGTCCGCACCGCGTCGAGATCGCTCTCGATCGGCACCGAGAATTGCAGCTGGATCCGCCCGATCGGCGCGGCCAGCGTCATGTTCTGGATCGTCTTGGTGATCAGCTCCGAATTGGGGACGATCAGCGTCGATCGGTCGGCGACCTGGATCTCGGTCGACCGGACGTTGATCCGCTTGACGTCGCCCTCCTGGTTGCCGATCCGCACCCAGTCGCCGATCTTGACCGGCCGCTCGGCGAGCAGGATCAGCCCCGACACGAAATTCTGCGTGATCGCCTGCAGGCCGAAGCCGATGCCCACCGACAGCGCGCCGAGCACCACCGCGAGCTTCTCCATCCCGATGCCAAGCGCGGCGAGCGCCCACAGCACCGCGGCGATGATCCCCGCATAGCGCGCGACCATCGTCACCGAATTCTGCGCACCCGCATCCATCGCGGTCGTCGGCAGATAGCTGTTGACCAGCCAGTGCTGCAGCCCGCGCATGATCGCCAGCGCTACGAACAGCACCGCGATCGACCGCAGCACCGCGCCAGGCGATATCGTGATCTCGCCGACCGTGATCCCGCCCGCAAGCGTCCCGAACAGCTCGAACACCGACGTCACGCCCGCCCCGAACGGCGCCATCACCGCGCCGAACGCCAGCATGATCAGCATCAGCCGCAGCACCGCCGACAGCAGGACGCCGATCTGGTCGACCGTCCGGTTGCCGACGCCGAAGCCGCTGTTCGCGCTGCGCCCGATCCGGTTGCTGCTCGACAGCGCGGCGCGGCAGGCGTCGTCGGTGAAGGTCATCATCAGGTACAGCGTCGCGCCGACGATCGCCCCCCACACCATCCACTGCGCGGTCTTCAGCGCGAAATTGACGTATCCGGTCAGCGTCGCGACGAACGCGACCAGCACCGCCAGCCACACGACCAGCGCGACGATCGCGAGCAGGCTGTTGCGGGCGGGCTTCTCGGGATCGGGCTGGGCCGCCGCCCTCAGCCGCCCGAGCGCGACCAGCACGCCGGCGATCAGCGCCAGGTGGAGCAGCGCGATCAGCGCGTTCGCCGCGGTCGACGCCGCCGCACTCGCGCCGACCAGCGCGTTGGCGGTGATCAGCAGCTGGCCGAAGAACACCAACCCCGCCGCTGCCCAGGTGAAGGGGCGCAGCGTCTGCGCCGCGCTGTCGCCGATCGGCAACAGCCGCCAGCTCGGCTGCGCGCGCAGCAGCAACGCGCCGCCCAACGCCGACAGGAAGGCCGCAAAGAACGACAATCCGACAAAACGCGTCGCGATCTGGTCGAACGCGGGCGACAGCAGGGCGGACCAGCGCAGCGACTGGACGAACGCCAGCGCGGCGAATCCGGGCAACATCGTGCCGATCACCACCAGCCACAGCGCATAGGCGGACCGCCGGATCCGCCCGCCCGGCGCATGATCGGTCGCATAGCCGCGCCCCAGCCGGTGGAGCGCACCGCGCACCGGCACGAGCAGCACCAGTGCGGCGAGCAGCCCGGTCAGCGCGATCATCGCCGCCTGCATGTCGAACCGCTGGACGAACTGGCGCGCGCCGGTCGCCGCGAACCGGTTCAGCCGCGCCGTGTCGCGCGGCAGGTGATCGATGATCGCGGTCCACAGCGTCGGCGACAGCGGCGACGCGCTGCGCTCGGACAATTGCTGGCCCAGCTCCTCCGCCTCGGCCGCACCGATATCGTCGATCTGCTGCTTGGCCTCGACCCCGATCAGCCGCGCGCGCTTGATCGCCGAATCGATCGCCGACTGGCTCTGCGCGAGCAATCGGCGCTGCTGGCGGATCTCGGGCGCCTCGACCACCCCCGGCGTCGCCGCGCCCAGCTCGGTCACCCGCGCCTGGACCAGCGCCATTTCGGGCGTCAGCACCCGCACCGCCTCCGCCGCGGTCGCCTGCACCGCCTCCGCCCGCGTCCGCAACGCCTGCCGCGCCGCATCATCACGCGCCTCGACCGCCGCATCGTCGACCGCCTGCAACTCCGCCGACGCCCGCGTCAGCCCCGCCGCCACCGAGGCCACTTTCGCCTCGTCCTGCGCCAGGGCAGGCACAGCGGACACGAGCAGCAGCAACGCGGCGAAATAGCGCAAAACGATCATCCGCCCGGCTCTACAGCGTCACAGCCAAAAACGGGAGAGCCCGCCGCCATGGCCCGCCCTCCCTACACACCACCCCGGCGAAGGCCGGGGCCCAGTTGGGAAGGCTGAAGTAACGACGCGCAGCATCAGCCCAGCCACGTCCCCCAACTGGACCCCGGCCTCCGCCGGGGAGGCGTAAGATTCGGTAACCCCACCCCACCCCGGCGAAGGCCGGGGCCCAGATGGGAAGGCTCGAGTAACGACGCGCAGCATCAGCCCAGCCGCGTCCCCCAATTGGGCCCCGGCCTCCGCCGGGGTGGCGTAAGATTCGGTAACCCCACCCCACCCCGGCGAAGGCCGGGGCCCAGATGGGAAGGCTCGAGTAACGACGCGCAGCGCTAGCCTAGCCACCTCCCCCAACTGGACCCCGGCCTCCGCCGGGGTGGTGGAGCCCTTGTTCTCCCGCGAAGGCGGGAGCCCAGCCTGGGTCCCCGCCTTCGCGGGGACACAAGGCCCACCCTCACGAAAACCGCAACGCCTATTCCAGCTCCAGGATCACCTGATCCACCGCCAGGCTGTCGCCCGCCGCCGCCGACACCGACTTCACCACGCCGGTCTTCTCCGCGCGCAGGATATTCTCCATCTTCATCGCCTCGACCACCGCGAGCGCCTGCCCCGCCTCGACCCGGTCCCCCGCCGCGACATCGAGCCGCACCAGCAGCCCCGGCATCGGGCAGATCAGGAATTTCGACAGATCGGGCGCGACCTTCTCGATCAGGTGCGCGGTATAGGGCGCGACCCGCGCGGGCAGCACGCGCGCGACATGGCTCGCGCCGCGCGTCGTCAGCCTGAACCCGGCACGCGCCTTCGCGATCCGGATCGTCAGATGCTCGTCGCCCTCGACCATCACCATCCGGTCCCCCGGCGTATATTCGAGCGAC
>NZ_JPJC01000187.1:0-2657 GCF_000733135.1 Sphingomonas sp. FUKUSWIS1 | reverse complement strand
TTGGAAACGGCGTCGCTCACACTCTTGGCTACCTGTCGCAGGCTAGTATCGCTACATTTTTATGGCACGTCTGCCCTTGATCGACGCTAGCGCCGATACCGCATCTTCATCCGCACGACCGTCCCCCCGGCCGGCAGCGCCACCCGCGCCGACGCGAAGGATGGCAGGCCGACCGATGTGGGGGCGTCGTTCGAAAATCCAAACCCCTCCTTGGGCAGGAACAGCGTGCGGTTGAAATCATGGTCGCTGTTCTCGTCATGATATTGCGCGATCGCGTAATAACCGGGCTTCAGCCAGAAACAGGCGTGCGGCTGCGCGGCGGGCACGCGCGCGCGCGCCAGCTTGCCGCCCTTGGACAGGAACCGGCCCTTGTCGTCGGGATAGACGGTGAACGCGACCTCGCCGACCGCATTGTGCAGCGTGGTCGCCTCGAGCACGAGCTTGGCCGCGCCGTTCCCCGGCGTGCCGACGCACGTCTCCGCGGCAGCCGCGGACGTCGAGGCGAGCGTTGCACCCGCGGCGAGCGCGAGCAGGAGAGGCAGATTCGTCATGGGGGACCCTTGCAATCGCATAACGGCAATTTGGAGGCCAATGACGTCGGCTCTGTGAACCCGCGCTTTATCGACCGCGGCGGGGCGTGCCGCTCTCAGGGACGGCTGCGCGTCAGATTCGCCGCAGCAAAGCCGAGCAGGATCGCGACCGCGACCGAGCCGATCGCGACGCCCATCGCCACCCCGGACGAACCATAGAGCGGCATCAAGGCGAACGCGCCGATGAACAGCAGGATGACGCCGACGACGCGGATCGCGAACACCGTGCCCGCGCGGTTGACCGCGGTCAGCACGGTGTCGAGGCTGACCGTCGCCAGGTCGAAGCACCCCGCCGCCGCGAGCCACAAAAGCACCGGATAGGCGCTGCCGAACGACTTGCCGCCGACCAGTTTGAGCATCGGTTCGCCGATCAGCGCAACGACCGCGAGGATCGCGAGCGCCGCTGCGCTGCTCGCCAGCATCGTCCGCACCAGGATGTAGCGGAGCCGCTCGGGCGCCGCGGTCCGCACCGCGCGGACGATTTCGGGGAAGGCGGCGCGCGAGAGGAGCTGCGACAATTTGGCGAGCGCCTGCGCGACCTGTGCCGCGAGCCGGAACGCACCCGCCGCGGCCGGGCCGATCGACGCGCCGACGAGCAGCAGCGGGATCTGCTTGCTCGACAGGCCGAGCGTCGCGCTGGCATTGGTGCTCAGCGCGAACTTCACCACGCCCGGATTTTCCGCGACCAGCGCGCGCCAGCCGCTGCGCCCGCCCAGCAGCAGCGCGAAGTCGCCGCTGCGCCACACCATGATCCAGTAGGTCGCCGCGGTGACCAGCTCGGCCGCGGCCCAGGCGATCATGAAGCCGCGGATCGTCGGGTCGAACAGCATCGCCGCGCCCGCGCCGACGAAGCGGATCACCGGCGTCATGCTGTCGGCGAGTGCGGAGAGCGAGAATTTGTCGCGCAGCCGCAGGATGCCGAGCGGGGTCGATCGGATCGTCAGCAGCTGGATCACCGCGAAGACCAGCGTGTAGTGCATCAGGTCGCGCGGAATGCCGAACGCGTTCGCCCAGATCTGGAGGATGCCGATCGTCAGCAGCGCGCCAAGGATCGCGCTCGACAGGTCGAGCCGCGCCGCCAGCCGGAAGAGCCGCGCGAGCCGCGGGCTGTCACCGTCGTGGAGCGGCTGGACGCCGTACTGGACGATGATCTGCCACGTCTGGAAGCCGACGAACGTCGTCAGCGCCTGGACCGCGCCGGTGATCAGCGCGAACCGGCCGAAATCGACGACCCCCAATGTGCGCGTCGCAAAGCCGAGATAGAAGAGCGACAGGATCGCCAGCACGCTGCGGCTCGCGAGCAGCCAGCCCAGGTTGCGCGCCGCCGAACGCAGCACGCCACCGAAATCCTTGGTCGTGGGGGAAGGGGCGGGGGCCTGGGTCATGCGCCCTGCGGCCCCTAAAGCGCGCGGTGCGGTGCGGCAAGTCGCGGCCGCAAGACCGCCCGCCGAACCGCCCGATCCGACGCGATCAGGCGAGCCAGCTCGTGATCGCGCCGCCCTTCGCGCGCCGTGCCATCGCCTGGAACAGTCGGACGAGATGGACGACCAGCGAGATCGCGGTCCACGCCGCTACGCCGATGATCCCCCAGTCGGGCCGCGTCACGACCAGCCCCGCGAACAGGATCACCATGTTCGGGTTGCGCCGCGCGGTGATCAGCCGGAACCAGCTGTCGAAGCGTTCCCAGACATGGATGTGCATCCCGAACCGGACGATGAACGCGCCCTCGATCAGCCGCTGCGCGACATAGCCGAACAGCATCGTGCCGATCACCGCCCAGAAGGTCGCATCGTCGAGCGGCCGGCCATAGGGCGCGCAGCCCGCCGCCCAGGCCCACCACCAGAAGGGCGGATGGACCAAGTCGACGCCGTGATCCCACGCATTGCCGAGCTTCGACGCGGTGATCGTGCAGCGCGCGAGCTTTCCGTCGACGGTGTCGAGCACCATGAAGACGAGGCCGGTGGCAAGCCCCGTCCAGAACCAGCCATACCAGAAGGCGATCGTCGCGACGATGCACAGCACCGATCCCATCGCGGTGACCTGGTTCGGCGTGATCCCCGCGCGCGC
>NZ_JPJC01000186.1:1885-3946 GCF_000733135.1 Sphingomonas sp. FUKUSWIS1 | reverse complement strand
ATCCACGACGCTTCGAGGGACCGCCGCATGTCGTCCCACCCCTCGGGTTCGACCACCGTGATCGCCGCGTCCTTGACCGCGAGCGCGACCCCCGCCGCAAGCCCGCCGCCGCCGCACGGGACGATGATGCGGGAGGGCGACCCGAGGCCCAGCGCCGCCATCTGCGCATGCGCCTCGATCCCCGCGCTGCCCTGCCCCTCGATGATCCACGGGTCGTCGAAGCTGGGCACCAAAGTCGCGCCGCGCGCCTTGGCGAGGCGTGCGGCGATCGCCTCGCGGCTCTCGGTCGCGCGGTCATAGGCGACGACCTCCGCACCGAGCGCCAGCGTCGCGTCGCGCTTCGTGCGCGGGGCGTCCGACGGCATGACGATCGTCGCGGCGATACCGAGTCGCCGCGCCGCCCACGCCACGCCCTGCGCATGATTGCCCGACGAGAAGGCGACGACGCCGCGCGCGCGGATCTGATCGGGAATCGCGGTCAGCCGGTGCCAGGCGCCGCGAATCTTGAACGCGCCGACCGGCTGCAAGGATTCCGCCTTGAACGCGACCGCTATCCCCCGGATTTCGGCCACGAACAGCGGCGTCGGCGGCAGGATGCGCGCGATCTTCTCTGCCGCGTCACGGACCCCGGCCCGTGTCGGCTGTCGCAAAATCGTCACACGTCGTCTCCTGTGGTGCAGATGCTATTTACATGGGGGGCGAGCGCCCCTAAATCGCGCTTCCGCTGCCCCATGGGACTTCCAACCGCAAGGCAGTGTTTTCGTAATTTGTCTCAGGACATTGGAGGTCCCTTGAATTGGTCAAGCATCATATCGCGCTGGGGTTAGCGAAAGCCCATTCGACCGCCGACACTCCCCTCATCGGGGGCGGCATCGACATCGCTAAGGGGCGCCCGGTCAATCCGGTCACGCTCGTTCGTCCGCACGCTGCTGCGCGCGCCGCTCGGTTCTTCGTCGAGAAGTTCCCGGGCCGCTCGATGTATGCGGTAAAGGCGAATCCATCTCCCGAACTCCTGCAGATCCTGTGGGACAATGGCATCACGCATTACGACGTGGCGTCGATCGCCGAAGTGCGCCTGGTCGCGCGGACGCTGCCAGAGGCGACCCTGTGCTTCATGCACCCGGTCAAGGCCGAGGAAGCGATCGCCGAGGCGTATTTCACGCACGGCGTCCGCACCTTCAGCCTCGACAGCCTGGAAGAGCTGGACAAGGTCGTGCGCGCCACCCGCGAAGCCACCGACCTGACGCTGTGCGTCCGGCTGCGCGTGTCGTCCGAGCATTCGAAGCTGAGCCTTGCGTCGAAGTTCGGTGCCGCACCGCATGAAGCCAAGGAGCTGCTGTTCGCGGCCCGCCAGGCAGCGGATGCGCTCGGCATCTGCTTCCATGTCGGCAGCCAGGCGATGACGCCGGAAGCCTATTCGAACGCGATGGAGCGTGTCCGCGCGGCGATCGTCGAGGCAGCGGTCACGGTCGACGTGATCGACGTCGGCGGCGGCTTTCCGTCCTCCTATCCGGGGATGGAGCCTCCGCCGCTCGAGCGCTTCTTCGAGACGATCCACCGTGCGTTCGAATCGCTGCCCGTCAGCTATTCGTCCGAGCTGTGGTGCGAGCCCGGCCGGGCGCTGTGCGCGGAATATTCGTCGATCATCGTGCGCGTCGAAAAGCGCCGCGGGACCGAGCTGTACATCAATGACGGCGCGTATGGCGCGCTGTTCGATGCGGCGCATATCGGCTGGCGCTTCCCGGTCGAGCTGCTCCGCGAGCCGGACAGCCGTGCCAAGGACATGGAGTTCAGCTTCTATGGTCCGACGTGCGACGACATGGATCACATGGCCGGGCCGTTCCTGCTGCCCGCCGACATCCAGGCCGGCGACTATATCGAGATCGGCATGCTCGGCGCGTACGGCTCGGCGATGCGGACCGCGTTCAACGGGTTCGGATCGGACGAGACGGTGATCGTCACCGACGAGCCGATGGTCTCGCTGTACGACGAACGGTACCAGGACCTCGCGTCCAACGTCGTCACGCTGTAACCACTAGCTATTATTTCTACCGTCATTCC
>NZ_JPJC01000186.1:0-1743 GCF_000733135.1 Sphingomonas sp. FUKUSWIS1 | reverse complement strand
CCCCGCCTGCGCGGGGATGACGACGTTTGAGGATGATGACCATGACCGAAGACACCCGCATCGACGCGCAGCGCAAGGCTGAGCTCCTGTCCACCACCGTCGAACATATCGACATCACGAGCTTCGACGCGCGGCCGATCGTCGACGCGATGAAGAAGATGTCGTTCACCAGCCGCGACCTCGGCCGTGCGACCGACATTTACAACCAGATGCTCGCCGACAAGGACTGCACGATCTTCCTCGTGATCGCGGGCTCGACCTCGGCCGGCGGTTGCATGGACCTCTATGCCGAGCTGCTGCGCAACAACATGATCGACGGCATCGTCGCGACCGGCGCGACGATCGTCGACATGGATTTCTTCGAGGGCCTCGGCCACAAGCATTACCAGGCGCTCGAAGTGCCGCACGACGACGTGCTGCGCTCGCTGATGATCGACCGGATCTACGACACCTATATCGACGAGGAAGAGCTCCAGCACGTCGACCACACGATCTTCGAGATCGCCGAGACGCTGGAACCCCGCCCCTATTCGAGCCGCGAGTTCATCCGCGAGATGGGCAAGTACCTCGTCGAGCACGGCAAGAAGGAGAACAGCCTCGTCAAGCTCGCCTATGAGCATGACGTGCCGATCTTCTGCCCGGCGTTCGTCGACAGCTCGGCCGGCTTCGGTCTGGTCAAGCATCAGGTCGATGCCGCGAAGGCGGGCAAGCCGTACATGGTCCTCGACGCGATCGCCGATTTCCGCGAGCTCACCGAGATCAAGATCAAGGCGGGCACCACCGGCCTGCTGATGATCGGCGGCGGCGTGCCGAAGAACTTCATCCAGGACACCGTCGTCTGCGCCGAGATCCTCGGTCACGACGACGTCCAGGTCCACAAGTACGCGGTGCAGATCACGGTCGCCGACGTGCGCGACGGCGCCTGCTCGTCGTCGACGCTGCAGGAGGCGGCGTCGTGGGGCAAGGTCAACACCGGCATCGAGCAGATGGTGTTCGCCGAAGCGGGTTCGGTCATGCCGCTGCTCGCGTCGGACGCCTATCATCGTGGCCTGTGGAAGGACCGTCCGGTCCGCAAGTGGGGCGCGAGCTTCGACAAGGCCTGAGGCGGGCGCGCTGATCCTCCCCTGCAAGGGGGAGGATTCTGCGATTGCTCCCGGTGCGCGATTGATGCAGCCTCCTCCGGGGAACCGGGGGAGGCTTTTTCATGCATGACGACCTGATCCACAGCGAGATCCTGCGGCCGATGGTCGCGCTGATCGCCTGGACGCTGGTGATGCTGCTCTGGATGCTGGCGACGCGGCTGCCCGCGATGAAGGCGGCGGGGGTCGACCTCAGCCAGCTGGTCGGCACGCGCGCCGCCGATGCGGACCGCTCGCTGCCCGCCAGTGCGCAGTGGAAGGCGCACAACTACAACCATCTGATGGAACAGCCGACACTGTTCTACGCGGTGTGTGCGGTGCTCGCGCTCAGCCATACCGGCGACGGGGTCAACGCGTGGATCGCCTGGGCCTATGTCGGCTTGCGGATCGCACACAGCATCGCGCAGGCGACGACGAACCGGGTGCAGACGCGGTTCATCCTGTTCCTGCTGTCGAGCCTCGCGCTGATCGCGCTCACGCTGCACGCGGCGATGGCGGTATTCTGACGGGACCATTGCCGGCGATGCGTGTCGATCGCCCCTTCCCCTGCGCAATCGGGATCGGCTAGCTACCGCGCCATGACCTTCGACCGCCGAACCTTGCT
>NZ_JPJC01000185.1:0-4158 GCF_000733135.1 Sphingomonas sp. FUKUSWIS1 | reverse complement strand
TCGGCGGCGGCGGCAGGTTAGGCTGGTCAGGCGGCGGCGGCGGGGGCTCGTCGGGCGGAGGCGGCGGTGGCGGCGGCTCCACGTCGAACGTGTTTAACTTTTCGGTGGCCTTTTTCACGTATTGAAACGCGAGGCCGGTGACGAAAGCATAGCCCAAGGCAGCATGAATCAGCGCGACGATGACGATCGCGACGATTTTGCCTGAGGACATCTTCTGGTCAACATAGGCCATTCAGCAACGACACTCCCTTATTCTGTCTGCCTTCACGCAGTCGCGCATGGGGGCAGGCGCAACGCAAACGTGTGCCGTGAAGCAAAAATTCCACGCGGCAGTGCGCAATGTCTATCGCCACGCCATGCGACACGCAAACGCTTTGTCGGACGCAACAAACGTACAAGCGTATGATGGCAATTTTATTTCTGTAACGTTCATGCGCCATCGCGTAGCCCATGGCGATGATATCCCCACGTTCCATCCCACCGCTCATGACCCTCTTCGCCGTCATCGCCGCGGCCCCGATCGTTGCGCAAACGGCCCCCCCGCCGCAATCCATGCCGACCGCGCCGCAGCAAAACAGCGCCGGCGACTCGACGACGCTGACCCCCGAACAGCTTGATCGGCAATGGGAAGGCGCGCGCGATGCAGCGCCCGCTGGAGCGGCTGGCGCGGAGCCGGCCCAGCCCGCGGCCGCCGACCAAGGCGCGGGCTATGCGGACCTTGCGGATCTCGTTCTCGCCGCGCCAGTGATCGCCGACGCGACGATTCGCTCGACCGCGCGGATCAAGGGCGCAGAGGCGGCGGATGTCGCACCCGGGCTCGTCCGGTTCTATGTCGAGGCGGACGTGACCGCGCTGATTCGCGGCAGTGGTGGTGTGGCCCCAAGACTCGGCTATCTGCTTGATGTTGCACCGGATTCTAACGGTCGACTGCCCAAGCTGAAAAAGGCGCGCGTGCTGCTGTTTGCACGTACCGCCGGAACATCGACCGCCCAGATCCAGCTCGTCGCGCGCGACGCGCAACGCGACTGGACGCCGGCCCTCGACGCGCAGGTCCGCCGCATCGCCCGCGAGGTGCTCGCCGCCGACGCGCCGCCCGTCATCACCGGGATCGGCAACGCCTTTCACGTGCCGGGCGCCCTGCCCGGCGAAGGCGAAACGCAGATCTTCCTGACCACTTCGGATCAGCGTCCCGTCTCGCTGTCGATCCTGCGGCGGCCCGGCGAGCAACCCCGCTGGGCGGTTGCGCTGAGCGAGATCGTCGACGAGGCCGCGGCCCCTCCGCCGCGTGGTTCGCTGTTGTGGTACCGGCTGGCCTGCGCGCTTCCCGCCGCGATGCCGGATCGCAGCGTCGCGTCGATGGCAGCCACCGACGCGGTGATCGCGCGTGAGGATTATCAGTTCGTTCTTCGTGCGCTCGGCCCCTGTGGACGCAGCCCGCGGCGCTGACCGGACCGCCGAGCGAGGGTCCGCTCAGCGGATCTCGAGGATCTGCCCGGTCGTCGACAGGGCGGTCTCTAGGTAGCTGATCGCCGCTTCGACATCGGCGGCTCGCGCCCCATTATGGGACAGGACGGCGTTGATTCGCGTCACCGGCGCCGCCTCGATCGCGAGCGGCGCGATCGCGGCGCGGGCCTGGGCGGCAAAAAGCGAATCACTGCTTTCACGAATCACGACGACCAGGCTGTCGTCGGCACCGAGCCGCGCGCGCGCATCGCGCACGCACGCCGCGATATCGTCACGCTCGCTCAGGATCAGCCGCACGATCTCACCGACGATGTCGCACGAGCGTCACGCCGATCGCCTCGCCCGCTTCGGCGATCGCCAGCTTGACGATCTTCACCGCAACCCGCTGAACACGCGCGTCCTGCAGGAACAGCGTCTCGCAGATATGGTCGGCAACGGCCTCGATCAGCGTGAAATGCACGCCCGTCGGCAAGGCCGTGGTCGCGGCATGTTTCAGATCGAGATAGTTTTTCGACGCCGACAAGGGCGTGTCGGGATCGAACCGGCTCGGGCAGGTGAGATCGACGGTGAGCGAAATCCGCAGCGGCTGGGGCAGATGCGTCTCCTCCGAATAGATTCCGGTGAGCACCTGCACTTCCATGTCGTGCACTTCGAGCTGAAGACTGTCTTGCATCGCCGCGCTCTAGCAGAGCCGCGACCGTAGGGAAGGCCCGGGGCGGACGCGGCGCGACGCGGGTTCCGCTTGCGTTCGGCGACGTGCTGCGTAAAGCGCGCGGCCCCGGACGTTCCTGCGCCGGCGCTGGAGAAGCCGGTGTTCGAACTCGTCCCCTTGAACGCCGTCCCGCATGCCGAGGTCGAGATGCTGCTCGACCGCGCGTTCGGGCAGCATCGTCATGGCCGGACCGCCTATATGATCCGCGGCGATGGAACCGCGATCCCGACGCTCAGCTTCGCCGCCGTGTCGGGCGACATGCTGCTGGGCTCGATCCAGTGCTGGCCGATCGCGCTCATGACCGCGCAGGCGGCATTGCCGCTGGTGATGGTCGGCCCGGTCGCGGTCGCGCCGGGGCACCAGGGCGACGGCATCGGAAGGGCGCTGGTAGCGCGCGCGCTCGAGGTCGCTGCGGCGAGCGATCTGGGCGACGCGCTGATGCTGATCGGCGATCCGGACTATTATGGCCGGTTCTTCGGCTTTTCCGCCGAGCGCACGGCTGCGTGGCAGGCACCGGGTCCGGTCGAACGCCACCGGCTTCTTGCACTGGGCGGGGCCGTACCCGACGACGCTGGAATGCTCGGCCCGCGCCCAGGCGCAGCCGGCTGACGACGCCGCAGCGCGACCTGGCGCTTCGCCTGCCGCGAGACTTTACGAGAGGCCATGCGCACCCTACCTCGCGCTCATGCCTATGGACCCCCTCCCCGATCTTGCCTCGCTGAGCCTCGCCGAAATCGCCCGGCTCGCCGACGAGCAGAAACTGCCGCCGGTCGACAAATGGAATCCGTCGCATTGTGGCGACAGCGAAATGCGGATCGCGCGCGACGGGACCTGGTATCATCAGGGCACGCCGATCGGCCGCGAGACGATGGTCCGGCTCTTCTCGACGATCCTCCGGCGCGAGCCATCGGGCGGCTATGTCCTGGTTACCCCGGTCGAGAAGCTCGACATCGTCGTCGAGGACGTGCCGTTCGTTGCGGTCGAGGTAAAGATCGATGGCGAGGGTCCGGCGACCAGGCTGACCTTCCGGCTCAACACCGGCGACCTCGTAACCGCGGGCGCCGCGCACCCGATCCGCTTCGTCGAGGATGAAGACGGCCCGCGACCTTATCTGATGGTCCGTGGCGCGATGGAGGCGGTGGTCGCCCGGCCGGTCTATTACGAGCTCGCCGACCGCGCGATCGCGGGCGGCGAGTCGCCGGTCGGGCTGTGGAGCGACGGCCAGTTCTTTCCGCTCGAACCCGCGGTGCCGTCGCCCGAAGACATCGCCGCGTGACGCTCGCCGATCGGCTGCGCAGCGCGCTGTCGCGGGGTGTCGAGCCGGGCATGATCCTGCTGACCGGCGACCGTGACGATATCGATCTGCCGCCCGGCGATACGCTGCTGCCCGCGGCGGTTCTGATCGCGGTGACCGATCGTGCCGAACCCGGGGTGATCCTGACCCAGCGTACCGAGACGATGCGCAAGCATGCGGGCCAGATCGCCTTCCCCGGCGGCCGGATCGATCCTGGCGAGGATATCGTCACCGCCGCGCTGCGCGAGGCCGAGGAAGAGATCGCGTTGCCGCGCGAACGCGTGACCGTCATCGGCCAGGCCGATACCTATCGCACCGTCACCGGCTTCCAGGTGACGCCGGTGATCGGCGTCATCCCCCCCGACCTGGTGCTCCACCCGAGCGAGGCCGAGGTGGCGAACGTGTTCGAGGTTCCGCTCGAATTCCTGCTCGATTCGGGCAATCATGTCGAAGCCAGCGTCGAATGGCAGGGCCATGAGCGGCATTATTACGAGATCATCTGGAACGACCGCCGCATCTGGGGCGCGACCGCGGCGATGATCGTCAATCTGAGGCGACGACTGCAATGGGCATGAGCCTTCCCAATGCCGCCTGGCGGACGCGCCCCGGCCTCGCCGCGCTGACCGCCGTGCTGGGCGGGGCGTCGGCGCAGTCGCGGTTCGTCGGCGGGGCGGTGCGCGACACCCTG
>NZ_JPJC01000184.1:0-346 GCF_000733135.1 Sphingomonas sp. FUKUSWIS1 | reverse complement strand
GAGTAAGAGTTGAACTTACGACCTCACGCTTATCAGGCGTGCGCTCTAACCACCTGAGCTACCGGCCCGAACGCCGCGTGCCCGTCAGTCGCAGCAAAGCTGCGCCTTATGGGCGCGCTGTGCAGCGCTGGCCGAGCTTGCCCACGTGCAAAATAGCTGACGCTATTTCGTCTCGTGGACTAACCTAGTGATGAAGGGACATGAGGACGGCGGCTAATGTTCTTTGGAATGGAAGAAGCTCTTCCGACAGGGTGGCATCCGAAGATGCGGGCCTATCAGCGCTTTCTGCCGATATCCTTAGAAAGGAGGTGATCCAGCCGCAGGTTCCCCTACGGCTACCTTGTTA
>NZ_JPJC01000183.1:0-1488 GCF_000733135.1 Sphingomonas sp. FUKUSWIS1 | reverse complement strand
CCCGGCGATTTCCAAGGCGCGCAACCGTCTGGCGTCGCCTGCCGCGCGTCGGTAGGAGGGCGCATGACCGACAGCATCACGATCCGCCGCCCCGACGACTGGCATCTCCACCTGCGCGACGGCGCGATGCTGGACGCGGTCGCGCCGCACAGCGCGCGGCAGTTCGCGCGCGCGATCATCATGCCCAACCTCACCCCGCCGGTGACGACGATCGCCGCCGCGCGCGCCTATCGCGAGCGGATCCTCGCGGCGGTCGGGGGTGCCGATTTCACGCCGCTGATGACCTGCTATCTGACCGACGGCACCGATCCCGTCGAGATCGAGCGCGGCCATGCCGAGGGCGTGTTCACCGCGTGCAAGCTCTACCCCGCGCATGCGACGACCAATTCGGCGCACGGCGTCACCGATATCCGCGCGCTGACCGGCGTGCTCGAGACGCTGCAGCGGATCGGCATGCCGCTGCTGATCCACGGCGAGGTGACCGACAAGTCGATCGACATCTTCGACCGCGAGGCGGTGTTCGTTGAACGCATTCTGACGCCGCTGACGCGCGACTATCCGGGGCTGAAGATCGTGCTCGAGCACATCACCACCGCCGAGGCCGCGGCGTTCGTGACCGAGGCGGACCATCCGATCGCCGCGACGATCACCCCGCAGCATCTGCTGATCAACCGCAACGCGCTGTTCGACGGCGGGCTGCGGCCGCACGCCTATTGCCTGCCCGTGCTCAAGCGCGAGACCCACCGGCTGGCGGTGCGGAAGGCCGCGGTGTCGGGTAGCCCGCGCTTCTTCCTCGGTACCGACAGCGCACCGCATGTCGTGGGGGCGAAGGAGTCGGGCTGCGGTTGTGCGGGGATCTTCAACGCGCCGTTCGCGCTCGAGGCGTATCTCGGCGTGTTCGACGCGGAGGGCGCGATCGACCGGTTCGAGGGGTTCGCGTCCGAACATGGCGCGCGGTTCTACGGGCTGCCGCTGAACGAGGGCACGGTGACGCTGGTGCGCGAGAGCGTGATCGTGCCCGAGCGGGTCGGGGAGGGGGATACGTCGGTCGTGCCGTTCCTGGCGGGGACCGATGCGGGGTGGCGGTTCGCGGGCTAAGGCGCGCACGCTTCTGCCTTTTCCGTCATCCTGACGAACGTCAGGACCCAGAACCAAGCAGCGACAGCGTTCGTGACCCTGGGTCCTGACGTTCGTCAGGATGACGGTTGGGGGGTCAGTTCGCCGGATCCTCCTGTGCGAGTCGGTCGAGCCAGAGCCGCGCCTCTTTCTGCTCACCGGGTGCGCTCGCGCTGACCGGCCCGCGTGCGGCGAAGAAGTCGCGGTGGAGCGCGAACGGATCGAGCATCAGCCGGTCGCGCATCGCGTCGATCTCGGTGCCCATTTCACGTAGCGTGGCGATCGTCGGGGCGATCGCGGTGCGGACGCGGCGGTCGCTGCTGCGGTCGAACAGCCCGAGCGAACCGTTCGCGGTCTTCTCCAGCGCGGCGA
>NZ_JPJC01000182.1:2441-4504 GCF_000733135.1 Sphingomonas sp. FUKUSWIS1 | reverse complement strand
CGGGGATCGCACTCGCCCGCCGCATCCAGCGCGAGTTCGTGTTCGATGCGGATGCGACGCTGGTCGACACTCCGCCGCACGAGGCGTTCCTCCACCGCAAGGGCGTGTGCCAGGATTTCGCGCAGATCATGATCACCGGCCTGCGCGCCGCCGGCCTGCCCGCCGCCTATGCGTCTGGCTATATCCGCACCATCCCGCCCGCGGGCCAGCCGCGGCTGGTCGGCGCGGACGCGACGCATGCCTGGGTGCTGCTGTGGTGCGGGCCGGTGCATGGCTGGGTCGGGATGGATCCGACCAACGGCATCTGGATGGCGAGCGACCATATCGTCATAGCGGTCGGCCGCGATTATGCCGAGATCGCACCGGTCGACGGCGTGGTGCTGGGCTCGGGCGCACAGAGCATGGACGTAAGCGTCGACGTCGCTCCGCTCGACGAGGCACCGGTCCGGGTCGCCGGGTAGCCTGCTCCACGGTCGTCATCCCCGCGGAGGCGGGGACCCATATACTCGTACGGTTGCGATACTCTCGCGGGATTGCCGGTATGGGTTCCCGCCTTCGCGGGAATGACGAGACGCGCGTCAGTCCTTCCCCTCATGCGGGTTCGGATAGGACCCGCCGCCACTCTCGCCGCCCGTGTCCTTGGCCGGCGCGTCGTTCACCCCGTCCTTCTGCTTGGCACCATCATCGCCCTCGGGCACGCCCTGCATCGGTTGCTTGTCAGCCATCATCGTCTCCTCTCGCCCGCCAAACGCACGGCACGGGAATTGCGTTGCGCCCGCGGCGGCCCCACATAGACCCGCAAGACAGAGTGGGGACCTAAGTGGCCGATCCGTACAAGACCCTGGGCGTTGCCCGCGACGCGAACGAAGCCGACATCAAGAAGGCGTATCGCAAGCTCGCCAAGGAGCTTCATCCCGATCGCAACAAGGACAATCCGAAGGCATCGGAGAAGTTCAGCCAGGTCACCAACGCGTACGATCTGCTGAACGACAAGGACAAGCGCGCGCGCTTCGATCGCGGCGAGATCGATGGCGACGGAAACCCCGCCGCGCCGTTCGGTTTCGGCGGAGGCGGCGGCGGACGTCCTCAGCCCGGCGGCGGCTTTCGCAGCGAAGGCTATGAGAGCGGCGGCCCCGACATGAGCGATATCTTCGAGGGGCTGTTCGGTGGCGCCCAGCGCGGCGGTGGCGGTGGGTTCGCGAGCGGCTTCGGCCGGCGCCCGCAGCCCAAGGGCGAAAACGTCGCCTATCGCCTGCAGGTCCCGTTCGTCGACGCGGCGACGCTCGAGCCCCAGCGCGTCACACTCTCCGATGGCAAGACGCTCGATCTGAAACTGCCCGCAGGCGTCGAGAGCGGCACGCAGATGAAGCTCGCAGGCAAGGGCGAGCAGGGCCCGGGCGGCGCGGGCGACGCGATCCTGACGATCGATGTCCAGCCCCACCGCTTCTTCACGCGCGACGGCGATGACGTTCGCATCGACCTGCCGATCAGCCTTGCCGAGGCGGTGCTCGGCGGCTCGATCAAGGTGCCGACGGTCGAAAAGCCGGTGATGCTGACGATCCCCAAGGGCACGACCTCGGGCAAGACGCTGCGCCTCAAGGGCAAGGGCTTCCACAAGAAAACCGGTGGCCGCGGCGATCAGCTCGTCACGTTGATGATCGACATTCCGGCCGACAACAAGGCTCTTGCCGACTTCGTCGAGGGCTGGGCGAAGAGCAATACCGGGAACCCGCGGGGGGCCATGGGCGTCTGAACGCCTTGTGAACGACAGCAATCTTACGCCCGAGGCGCGTGCCCACGACCACGGCGGCACGCGCCGGCGCCTCAATCGCGGCATGGCGAAGGTCAAGCCGGGCAGCCATGCGTTCGAGGTCGTCAAGCGCGCCGCGGTCGGCGTGTTCAACGACGGCTTCATCCACGCGGGCAACCTCGCCTATCTTGCGCTGATGACGGTCTTTCCGTTCTTCATCGTGGCGGCTGCTATCCTGTCGCTGTTCGGCCAGAGCACCGAGACGATCCGTGCGGTCGAATCCTTCCTGAACGTCCTGCCACCCAACGTCGCC
>NZ_JPJC01000182.1:0-2352 GCF_000733135.1 Sphingomonas sp. FUKUSWIS1 | reverse complement strand
TTGCGCAAGCCGATCGCCGACGTGCTGGCGGCGCGTACCGGGTCGTTGCTGTGGCTCGGCGCGCTGGTCGGGCTGTGGACCGTCGGCAGCTTTGTCGAGACGATCCGCGACATCTTCCACCGCGCCTACGGGATCAAGGCCACCGCCCCCTTCTGGAAATCGCGGCTCGGATCGTCCGCGGTGATCGTCGGCTCGGTGATCATGGCGCTGCTCTCCTTCCTAGTGCAGGGCATCCTGACCGCGGCCGAACAGTTCATCTACCGCCTCGTTCCCTTCGCGCAGGACGCCGCCGGATGGGTCGGCCTGTCCCGCCTGATTCCCGGTCTGCTGATGTTCGGCGCGCTGTATTTGCTGTTCTACTCGGTAACGCCGTCGCGCTATCGCTATTCGAAATGCCGCAAATGGCCCGGCGCGCTCTTCACCGCCGTCTGGTGGATCAGCGCGACCGCATTGCTGCCGATCGTCCTGTCGAGCCTGGGTGGCTATGACCTGACCTATGGCAGCCTGGCGGGCGTCGTCATCATGCTGCTGTTCTTCTACGTCATCGGTCTGGGGCTGGTATTCGGGGCGCATTTGAACGCGGCACTGGCGGAACCCCTCGAAACAGCGCTAGAGCAACCGGCTGACGAGGTAGAGGCGAAGGCGAGAACGGCGTGAACGGTTTGATGGCGGGCAAGCGTGGGTTGATCATGGGGCTGGCGAACGACAAGTCGCTGGCCTGGGGAATCGCCAAGAAGCTGTCCGAGGCCGGCGCGGAGCTCGCGTTCAGTTATCAGGGCGAGACGATGGAGAAGCGCGTCCGCCCACTTGCCGAGCAATTGGGCGTCGCGCGGCTGTTCGACTGCGACGTCTCCGACATGGGTGCGCTCGACGCGACCTTCGCCAAGCTGGCAGAGGAATGGCCGACGATCGATTTCGTCGTCCATGCGATCGGCTTTTCGGACAAGAACGAGCTGCGCGGGCGGTTCGTCGACACGAGCCTCGACAATTTCCTGATGACGATGAACATCAGCGTCTATTCGTTCGTCGCGGTCGCGCAGCGCGCGGCCAAGATGATGAACCCGGGCGGCTCGATGCTGACGCTCAGCTATTACGGCGCCGAGAAGGTCATCCCGCATTACAACGTGATGGGCGTCGCCAAGGCCGCGCTCGAGACGAGCGTGCAGTATCTCGCGGTCGATCTCGGCCGCGACAATATCCGCGTCAACGCGATCTCGGCCGGCCCGATCAAGACGCTGGCCGCGAGCGGGATCGGCGACTTCCGCCTGATCCTGAAGTGGAACGAGCTGAACTCGCCGCTCAAGCGCAACGTGACGATCGACGATGTCGGCGGCGCGGGGCTGTACCTGCTCAGCGACCTTGCATCGGGCGTCACGGGCGAAACCCACCATGTCGACGCCGGCTACAACGTGATCGGCATGAAAGCCGAGGACGCCCCCGACATCGCTCTGGTGTAAATACCCTCTCCCCTGCGGGGAGAGGGAGGGGCCCATGCGCAGCATGGGAGGGTGAGGGCACGGTGAGGCAGAAGGACGGCACCGAAGCCCTCAACCGCGCGCGGAAGCTGCGTCGCGACGCCACCGAGGCGGAAACCCGTTTATGGCAGAACCTCCGCAGCCGCCGCCTCGCCGACTTCAAGTTCCGCCGCCAGGTGTGGATCGGCCCGTTCATCGCCGACTTTCTGTGCATGGACGCCATGCTCGTCGTCGAGGTAGACGGCAGCCAGCATATCGGCGACGCGGCCTATGATGCCGACAGAAGTGCCTACCTCGCGAACAAGGGATACCGTGTGATCCGTGTCTGGAACAACGACGTGATGCAGCGGATGGACGACGTGCTTGCCGCGATCCTGTCCGCGCTTACAGACGTGCCCTCACCCTCCCATGCTGCGCATGGGCCCCTCCCTCTCCCCGTCGGGGAGAGGGCCAAGTGAGCGTCAACAGCTTCGGGCGGATGTTCCGCTTCACCACCTGGGGCGAGTCCCACGGACCCGCGCTCGGCGCGGTGGTCGACGGCTGCCCCCCCGGCATCCCCCTCACTGAAGCGGATATCCAGCCCTGGCTCGACAAGCGCCGTCCCGGCACCTCGCGCTTCACCACGCAGCGGCGCGAGCCCGATGCCGTGCGCATCCTCTCGGGCGTGTTCGACGGCCGCACCACCGGCACGCCGATCAGCCTGATGATCGAGAATGTCGACCAGCGCTCGAAGGACTATTCGGACGTCGCCAAGGCCTATCGTCCCGGCCATGCCGACTATGCCTATGACGCCAAATACGGCTTTCGCGACTATCGCGGCGGCGGCCGGTCGTCGGCGCGCGAGACCGCGGCGCGCGTCGCCGCCGGTGCGGTGGCG
>NZ_JPJC01000181.1:4801-10821 GCF_000733135.1 Sphingomonas sp. FUKUSWIS1 | reverse complement strand
CCCCGCCCCGACGTGCCCGTCACCGCGATCTTCGCCGCGCTGGCGGGGCTGCGCGCGCACCAGCCGCTCAACGCCGCGACGGGGGCGATCCATGCCGCCGCCGCCTGCGACCGGTCGGGAGGCGTGCTGGCCGCCTATGAGGATGTCGGCCGCCACAATGCGCTCGACAAGCTCGTCGGCGGGCTGGCGATGCGGTCGACCGAGCGCCCCGCCTTCATCCTCGTCACCTCACGGATCAGCTTCGAGATGGTCGACAAGGCGCTGGTCGCGGGCGTGGCGATGCTGGTCGGGATCTCCGCGCCGACCAGTCTCGCGATCGATCACGCGCGCGCGCACGGCCTGACGCTGCTCGCGCTCGCCCGCAGCGACGCGATCCTGGTCGTCAACGACCCGTTCGGTGTGTTTGAAAATGGTAGCGAAGGAGGGACTTGAACCCCCGACCCCAGGATTATGATTCCCGTGCTCTAACCAACTGAGCTACTTCGCCGTACCGTCTGCGGGGAAGCATTCTTCCCTGCGAGGCGCGGCCTATAGGAAGCGGATTCGAGGCGGTCAAGCAAACATGTGACGCGAAATCGCTTCCCAGGGTCCGCCGCGATACCACCAGGCGCCAAGCCCGGCGATTTCGACGTCCCGCGCCACGAAGTCGCGCTGCAGGTTGCCGAGCAGCAGCCTGGCGACCGACGGATTGACCTTGTTCTGGATCGTGACGTGCGGACGCCAGCCGCCCGCGTCCTGCGGCGTCAGCATCCCCGTGAACGCATCGGCCAGCCGCGCGCGGATTCCGACCAGCTCGGGCGATTCGATCCGGTAGGCGACACCGCGCCCCAGCGACATCAGCCCGCCGATCCGCGCCCGCGGTGCGGGCAGCCCGCGCGTCTCCTGATTCAGCCGGTGCTTCAGCTCGTCGAGGCCCGAGGGCGGCAGGTGATGGAACAACGTCAGGTGCGAATCGAGCTGGTTGCGTTCGGGCGGGAAATGCTCGCGCCGCATCGCGTCGAAGAACGCGGTGTCCTGACGGCCGAAGAGCGCGGTGACGATGATCGGGGCGGCTTCGGTCGTGCTTGCCATCATGCAGGTACTTCCCCGGCGCAAGCCGGGGTCCAGTTGGAAAGGTTGATGTAACTTCGGGTGACGTCCGCCATCGACGTTTCCCAACTGGGCCCCGGCCTCCGCCGGGGAGGTGCAGGGTGCCGATCGACTGAGATCAAATCTCGATCTGGCTGCCGAGCTCGACGACGCGGTTGGTCGGCAGGCGGAAGAATTCCATCGCGCTTTCGGCGTTGCGCAGCATCCACGCGAACAGCTTTTCGCGCCAGAGCATCATCCCCGGCTTGTCCGAGGCGAGCAGGGTCTGCCGCGAGAGGAAGAAGCTGGTGTCCATCATCTTGAAGTCCGCGCCGCAGCTGTGCACCTGGCGCAGCGCGGCGGGGACGTCGGCATCCTCCATGAAGCCATAGCGCAGGATCAGGCGGTGGAAGCCGTCGCCGAGCTCGTCGCGCACCGCACGGTCGTGCGCGGGCCAATAGGGCTGGCCGACGATCTTGACGGTCAGCAGGATGACGCGCTCGTGCAGCACCTTGTTGTGCTTGAGGTTGTGGAGCAGCGCGTGCGGCACGCCGTCGGAGGTCGAGGTCATGAACACCGCGGTCCCCGGCACGCGCGACGCGGAGTTCGCCGCCGAGCCGATGAACACCTTGATCGGCATCGCCGCCTCGCGCATCCGGTCGATCATCAGCTGCCGCCCCTTCGACCAGGTCGTCAGGAAGGTGAAGATGATGAGGCCGATCAGCAGCGGGAACCAGCCGCCATCGGGCACCTTGGTCAGGTTCGCGGCCAGATAGGCGCCGTCGACCAGGAAGAAGATCGCGAGCAACGGGATCGCGGCGATCTTCGGCCAGTTCCACAGCCGGAACAGCACGACACCAAGCAGGCAGGTGTCGATCAGCATCGCCCCCGTCACCGCGATGCCGTAGGCGCTGGTCAGGTTCGACGAGGTGCGGAAGAACAGCACCAGCAGGATCACCATCACCATCAGCGCACCGTTGACCAGCGGGATGTAGATCTGGCCCGCGGTCGCGGCACTGGTATGCTCGATCCGCAGCCGCGGGATGAAGCCGAGCTGGATCGCCTGCTGCGTGACCGAGAACGCGCCCGAGATCACCGCCTGCGACGCGATCACCGCGGCCATCGTCGCGAGCAGGACGAGCGGCAGCTGGAGGCTTTCGGGGGCGAGATTGTAGAACGGGCTGACGAGCGCCGCCTGCCCGTCGCGGAACAGCAGCGCGCCCTGCCCCATGTAATTGAGGATCAGCGCGGGCAGGACGAAGAACAGCCAGGAGATGCCGATCGGCCGGCGGCCGAAATGCCCCATGTCCGCATAGAGCGCCTCCGCGCCGGTGACCGCGAGCACAACCGAGCCGAGCGCAAGGAAGGCGCGGGTCGGATCGATCAGGAAGAACTCGACCGCATAATGCGGGGAAAAGGCCCAGAGCACGCCCGGCGTCTGGATGATGCTGAGGATGCCGAGCACCGCGATGACGCTGAAATACACCAGCATGATCGGCCCGAACACCATGCCGATTCGCGCGGTGCCGCTCTTCTGGACCCAGAACAGCGCGATCAGAATCGCGATCACGATCGGCAGGACGAGCCCGGCGAAGCTCGGTGCGGCGACCGCGAGCCCCTCGACCGCGGACAGCACCGACACGGCGGGGGTGATCATGCTGTCGCCGTAGAACAGCGCGGTCGCGAAGACGCCGAGCAGGATGATCCCCTTGCTCCAGCGCCGCGTCTTGGTCTTGCCCGAAACGAGCGCGAGCAGGGCGAGACTGCCGCCCTCGCCCTTGTTGTCGGCGCGCATGATGATGATGACGTATTTCACCGTCACGACGATCATCATCGACCAGAACATCAGGCTGATGACGCCCATGATGTGCGCCGAATCGAGCGCGAGCTTGTGGTGCCCGGCGAACGTCTCGCGGAACGCGTAGAGCGGGCTCGTGCCGATATCGCCGAAGACGATGCCGATCGCGCCAAAGGCGAGTTTCAGCATGCCGTCCGCATGATGGTGGCCGGTATCCGGATCGAGACCGGCGGGGGGCACGGTCGAGGCCGCGGCTGTGGGATCGACGCTCACTGGACGGTGAATCGACCCGGAAGTGCAGCAATCATCATCGAAATTCCGATTTCACCCTGTGCCCCAAGCTGGCGCATTTAGCATGGGGGTTGGAGAGCGGCAACGGGACCGCCGGCAACGTGGATTAACCGGGGCTGATCACGCCGCTTCGCCTGTTGCAAGTAGAAAGCTATCAGTAACGGGCGTTGCCGTGCGTGGCCAACGTGCGCAGGAAAACGTCAGCGCGTGACGACTTCGCGAATCACAAAATGCGAGGCCAGCCGCGTGACGCCCGGTAGTTGCGACAGCGTCTCGCGGTGGATGCGTTCGAACGTCTCGCCGCGGCGGAGCTCGACGTGGAGCATGTAATCCGCCTCGCCGCTCATCAGGAAGCATTGCACGACCTGCGGGCAATTCACGATCTCCGCCTCGAACGCCGCCATCGTCTCCTTGCGCTGGTCGCGCAGCGTGACGTTGACCAGGACGATGCTCGGATCGCCGCGGGCCGCGCGCGACAGCACGGCGCGGTAGCCGGTGATCGCGCCGCTCTCGCGCAGCTGCGAAACGCGGCGGTGCGCCGCGCTCGGCGACAGCCCCACCGCCTCACCCAGCTCGGCGCTGGTCAGGTCGGAATTGGCGGCCAGCAGGTCGAGGATCCTGCGCTCGATCGCGATACTCACAAATTTCCCGCTTCGTCGTTCGTGGATGCAATATTCTCCCAAATCCGATAGGGCAGCGGGACGGCTTTGCGAACCCTTCCCGGTCGATGCGCGCTACACTGCGGTCAAAGATAATGGAGTGGAAATGATGCGCGTCGGTGTTCCCAAGGAAATCAAGAATCACGAATATCGCGTCGGCCTGACCCCGCCGTCGGTCGCCGAACTGGTCGCCGCGGGCCATGAAGTCGTCGTCGAGACTCAGGCAGGCGCGGGCATCGACTTCGAGGACCAGGACTATGTCGACGCGGGCGCGACGATCCTGCCGACCGCCGCCGCGGTGTTCGCCGCCGCCGACATGATCGTGAAGGTCAAGGAGCCGCAGCCGGTCGAGATCGCGATGCTCGAACCGCGCCACCTGCTCTTCACCTATCTCCACCTCGCCGCGGACAAGCCGCAGGCCGAAGGCCTGATGAAGTCGGGCGCGACCTGCATCGCTTACGAGACCGTCACCGACCATCGCCGCGGCCTGCCGCTGCTGAAGCCGATGTCCGAGGTCGCGGGCCGCATGTCGGTGCAGGTCGGCGCGCACTATCTCGAAAAGGAACAGGGCGGCCGCGGCGTCCTGCTCGGCGGCGTGCCCGGCGTGGCACCGGCCAAGGTCGCGATCCTCGGCGGCGGCGTGTCGGGCGTCAACGCCGCGCAGATGGCGGTCGGGATGCGCGCCGACGTGACGATCTACGACATTTCGAACGATCGCCTTGCCGAGCTCGACATGTTCTTCTCGAGCCAGATCAAGACCGCCTATGCGTCGAAGGCGGCGATCGCGGCGGCGGTGAAGAACGCGCATCTCGTCATCGGCGCGGTGCTCGTCCCCGGCGCGGCGGCCCCCAAGCTGGTCACGCGCGAGATGCTCAAGACGATGAAGCGCGGTTCGGTGCTGGTCGACATCGCGATCGACCAGGGTGGCTGTTTCGAGACGAGCCATGCGACCACGCACGAGGATCCGGTGTTCGAGGTCGACGGCGTGATCCATTACTGCGTCGCCAACATGCCCGGCGCGGTCGCGCGCACCTCGGCCTTCGCGCTCAACAACGCGACGCTGCCGTTTGCGCTGAAGCTCGCCAATCTGGGTGCGGAGGCCGCGATGAAGGCCGACCCGCACCTCGCCAACGGGCTCAACGTCTACAAGGGCAAGATCGCGTACAAGGCGGTCGCGGATGATCTGGGTTTACCTTACGAAGCTTGGTCGAATTAAGCGGGAACGGATGCGGAACACGGGGGTTGGACAGGCGGAAGGAATTTCACGCATGTCCGACACCCCGAACCCCAAGTCCGAGCCCTTTTCGAACGCCGAGAAGGATCCGCATGACTGGACGACCGGCGACGAGAAGATGACCGGCGCACAGGCCAGCTATCTGAAGACGCTGTCCGAAGAGGCGCATGAGGAATTCGACGAATCGCTGTCGAAGGCGGATGCCTCGCTCAAGATCGACGAGCTCCAGGGCAAGACCGGCCGCGGCCAGTAAGCCCTTTTGCGGCACGGAACGGGACCCAGGATCCCCGGCATCGCGCCGGACGATCCGGGTCCCGTTTTGCGTCGGTGCCTAGCTCGCCGGTGCGGCGTCCTGTGCGGCCATCACCTGATCGAGCAGCGCGAGGCGCACCGCGATCTCGTCGTGATAGGACACGCTTTTCGGGGTCAGCGCGAGCGCGCGGGCCCAATAGGGTCGACCCGCCGCGAAATTGCCCGACCGGACATAGGCGAGGCCAAGGAAGAAGGGCGGCGCCGGGTGGCGCGGTGCGATCCGCATCGCCTGCTGGAACGCGAACAGCGCCGGGGGCGAGACCTGATCGCCGTCATGCGCGGCCAGCGCATTGGCGAGCCCGGTCCACAGGACGAGACTTTTCGGCGCGACGCGGATCCCACCGAGCAGGACCTTCACCGCCGCGCGACGCTCGCCGATCCGCGTCATCGCATCTGCCGCAACCAGATAGGCGGCGGCACCGGTATAACGTTCGAGCATCTTGTCGCGCAGCTCGATCATCGACCCGTCGTCAGGCGTGATCGTCGTGCCCGTCACGACCGGATGCCCGGCGAGCCCGGGCTCGCCCTGCAGCGCATAGCCCGCCGCACCGAGCATCAGCGCGGCGGCGACCATCGACCAGAGCAGCCGGTCGACTCTCAGCACCGCCAGCAGCGCGAACGCCCCGACCGCGATGATCCCGAGCCAGAGCCAGCCCAT
>NZ_JPJC01000181.1:3296-4666 GCF_000733135.1 Sphingomonas sp. FUKUSWIS1 | reverse complement strand
CCAGCCATAGCGGCCAGGTCAGCCCCGACAGCGGCGGGTCATAGGTGACATAATCGCCATAGCGCGACACCAGCCAGTCACGGACCGAGGCGGGCGTCTCGCCGCGCGCGATCCGTTCGCGGACCAGCGCGCGCATGTCGGCGGCCATGTCGGCATCGCTGTCAGCGATCGACTGGCCCTGGCAGACGAGGCAGCGCAGCGTCTCCATCAGCGCCTTGGCGGAGGCTTCCTTGGCGGGGTCGGCGAGCTGGACATTGGCGTAATGCGCAGGCGGCGTCACGGGCTGCGCGGCGGCGGGTGCAGCGGAGAACAGCAGCGCGGCGACCGTCGCGACTGCCGCTAGCGCGAGGCTTGACCGCCCGCTCATCGGGCTTCCCTGACGGCCTGAACGATCTCGCCGATATTGTCCTCGCGGATGTCGCCGATGATCTGCTTGACGACGATCCCGCGGCCGTCGACCACGAAGGTTTCGGGCACACCCGACGAGCCGAGCGCGAGCTGGACCCGGCTCGCGGTGTCGCTGCCGATCCGCGCATAGGGATCGCCGTTGCGGCGCAGGAAGCCGGCGATCGCGGGCGTCGTGTCGCGGATCGCGATCGCGTCGATCGGGATGCCCATCGTCTTCAGCCGCATCAGGTGCGGGGCCTCGGCGATGCAGGGTACGCACCAGCTGGCGAACACGTTGAGCAGCCGCGGCTGACCACCCTTGAACGAGGCGCTGGTCAGGCCCGGCTTGCCCGGCACCATCGCGGGCAGCGCGAAATCGGGCAGCGGCTTGCCGACCATCGCCGAGCGGACGACCTTGTCCGCCGGCCGGAACAGCCCGCTCGCCACCACCGCGAACAGCAAGGCGAAGATCGCCAGCGGCGCCCAGAGCGCGAACCGCTTCATGCCCAGGCCGCCCGGACCGCGCTGCGCCGTTCGCGACGCAGCCGCCCGACCAGCGACAGCGCGCCGCCCAGCGCGATCAGCACGCCGCCGAACCAGATCAGCGTCACGAACGGCTTCCACCACAGCCGCAGCTGCCACCGCCCCTGCCCGTCGGGCTGGCCGAGCACGGTATAGAGCTGGCCGTCGAGCGCGGTCAGGATCGCCGATTCATTGGTGCTGGTCGGCGGATTGGCGAAGAAGCGAAGCTGCGGGTGGAGCCGCGTGCGGTCATCGCCGCGCGTCGCGGTCAGCTGCGCCTCGAGCGCGGACCAGTTCTCGCCGATCACCGGCGAGATCCCGTCGAGCGTAACGCTGTAGGGCCCCACGCGCGCTGCTTCGCCTGCGCGCACCGCGACCAGCGTTTCCTTGGTGAACGCGCTGTCCGACGCCATGCCGGCCAGGCTGACCGCGATGCCGAGATGCGCGAGGACCATGCCATA
>NZ_JPJC01000181.1:0-3168 GCF_000733135.1 Sphingomonas sp. FUKUSWIS1 | reverse complement strand
GCCACTGCGAGGCCCGCCGCGAGGCTGAGCCCTGCCCAGGGCAGGACGCCCGGCCAGACGAACAGCAGCGCGACCGCCGCCACCACGGTGGCCGCGATCGGCAGCGCGACCCGGCCGACGACCGCCTTCGCCTCGTCACGACGCCAGCGCAGCAGCGGCCCGACCGCCATCACCGCGACCAGCGCCAGCGCGATCGGCCCCGCCGCCTTGTTGAAGAAGGGCGGCCCGACCGACAGCTGCACACCGAAGCTCGCCGCGACGATCGGGTAGAGCGTGCCGATCAGGACGATGCCGAGGATCACCGAGAGTAGCAGATTGTTCGCGACCAGCCCGCCCTCGCGGCTGACCGGATCGAAGGTCGTGCCCGCGCGCACGGTGCCGATCCGCGCGGCGAACAGAGCGAGCGCGCCGCCGATATAGATGGCGAGCAGCGCGAGGATGAACGCGCCGCGCTCCGGGTCGACCGCAAAGGCGTGGACGCTGGTCAGGATGCCCGAGCGCACCAGGAACGTGCCGATCATCGACATCGAGAAGGCGACGACCGCA
Source organism: Sphingomonas sp. FUKUSWIS1 (assembly GCF_000733135.1). NCBI lineage: Bacteria > Pseudomonadati > Pseudomonadota > Alphaproteobacteria > Sphingomonadales > Sphingomonadaceae > Sphingomonas > Sphingomonas sp. FUKUSWIS1. The sequence continues at coordinate 2,622 of NZ_JPJC01000181.1, read as the reverse complement.
AGCATGATCGTCCAGGCGCGCAGCCCGTCGCGCGTCGCCAGCACGGTCACCGAATGGAGCAGCGCGGTCGCCGCGAGCCACGGCATCAGCGACGCGTTCTCGACCGGATCCCAGAACCACCAGCCGCCCCAGCCGAGTTCGTAATAGGCCCAGTAGCTGCCCGCGGTGATGCCGAGCGTCAGGAAGATCCACGCGATCAGCACCCAGGGCCGCATCGCTTTGGCAAAGCCCGGCCCGACGTCACGCGTGACCAGCGCACCGACCGCGAACGAGAAGGCGACCGAAAGCCCGACATAGCCGGTGTAGAGCGTCGGCGGGTGGAACGCCAAGCCGGGGTCCTGGAGCAGCGGGTTGAGCCCAAGCCCGTCGGGCGCCGCCGGGGTCAGCCGCGCGAACGGATTGGAGGAGAAGAGCAGGAACGCATAAAAACCGAGTGCGATCGTCGCCTGCGCGCCGAGTGTCGCGACCAAAGTGCGTTCGGGCAGCGACCGTTCGAAGATCGCAACCGCGCCGCCCGCCAGCCCCAGGATCGTCACCCAGAGCAGCATCGAGCCCTCGTGATTGCCCCAGGCGCCGGCGAACTTGTAGAGCCAGGGCTTGGCCGAATGGCTGTTCTCGACGACCAGCTTCACCGACATGTCTGAGTTGAGGAACAGGTTGATCAGCAGCGCCATCGCCAGCGCGGCGAGCACGCCCTGGACGACCGCCACTGGGCGCACCGCCGCGGCAACGTCGTCGCGGCCGCGCGCGATCCCGATCACCGCCATCGCCAATTGCAGCGCCGCCAGCGCGCCGGCGAGCCAGAGCGCCGCGAGTCCGGCTTCGGCGATCATGAACCGCGGTCCGGTGCGAGCGTCTTGGTCTCGTGCATCTTGCCCGCCATTTCAGGCGGCATGTATTTCTCGTCATGCTTGGCGAGCAGGTTTGACGCGACGAACCGGCCGTCGGGCTGGAACTGCCCCTCGGCGACGACCCCCGATTTCTCGCGGAACAGGTTCGGGACAATTCCGGCGAAGACAACCGGCGTGGTCGCGGCGCCGTCGGTGACGGTGAAGTGGACGGTGACGCCGTCCGCGGCGCGCTTGACCGAGCCGTCCGCGACCATGCCGCCAAGCCGGACCGCACGGCCGAGCGGCAGCCCGTCGCGCTTCACGTCGGACGGTGCATAGAAGAACGACGCCTGATCCTTCAACGCGGACAGAGCGAGCAGCCCCGCGACGACGACCGCGCCGAGCGCGAGCAGCGCGAGGGTGAGCCGCTGATGCTTGGCCTTCATCGCTCCGCCTTCCGCATCGCCAGATAGCTGAGCAGCGCGACGACGGCGCCGCCGCCCAGCGTCACGGTATAGGCGGCAATCACGAACGGCCAGGCGGTCATGCGCGCACCTTCACGCTCTGGCCATCCGACGCATCCGCGCCTCGGCCTTGGCGGTGGCGAGCAGGGTCCGCATCCGCATCAGCACGATGCCGGCGAAGACGAAGGTGAAGCCCGCGAGCATGATCGGCAGCGGCCAGAGGATCGCGCCGTCGATCGTCGACTTGGTCAGCCCGATGCTCGGCCCCTGGTGCAGCGTGTTCCACCAGATCACCGAATAGCGGATGATCGGCAGCAGCACCGATCCGGCCACGCCGTAGAGCGCGGGCACGCGCCCGTCGCCGCCGCGGTCCGCATCCGCCTTCGCCAGCGCCATATAGCCAAGATAGACGAAGAACAGCAGCAGCATCGAGGTCAGCCGCCCGTCCCATTGCCACCACGTCCCCCAGGTCGGCCGTCCCCAGATCGAGCCGGTCATCAGGCACAAAGCCGCGAACACCGCGCCGGGCAGCGCGATCGCGCGTGCGGCGATGCCGGCCAGCGGGTGACGCCAGACGAGCAGCATGATGCTGGAGATCGCGATCCCGCTCCAGCCGCCCATGCCGAGCCAGGCGGCGGGGACATGGATGTAAAGGATCCGCACCGTCTCGCCCTGCAGATAGTCGGGCGGGGTCTGCGTCAGTCCCGCCCAGCAGCCCAGCGCGATCAGCGCGACGCCCGCCCAGAACAAAGCAGGCGTCAGCGGCCTGGCGATCTTCAGGAAGCGCGCGGGATTGGCAAGGGCGTGCAGGGTGGCCACTGGGTGTTACCACTATGGCAAGTCGTGACGGACTTAAAGCCCCTCTCCCCACCTGGGGAGAGGGAGTGGCCCGCCGTGTCACCGTCCCCGCGAAAGGGGGACGGACTTAGCGGCCGATCAGGCGCTTTGCGATCGAATCGGCGACGTCGGACGACGGTTCGCCGCTGCGGTCGCTCTCGTCCCAGACCTGGATCAGCCGCTCGGGGATGCGTGCGATCCGGGCCTTCACTTCGGCTTCGTCGCCCTGGCCGAGATATTCGAGCCCGACATTGATGATGCCGCCCGCGTTGATCACGTAATCCGGCGCATAGAGGATGCCGCGTGCGTGCAGTCGCGCACCGTCCTCGCGGACGCTGAGCTGATTGTTCGCGCCGCCCGCGACGACCTTGGCCTTGAGCGCGGCGATCGACATTTCGGTCAGGATCGCACCCAGCGCGTTCGGGCTGAAGATGTCGGTGTCAGTCGTCAGGATCGCCTCGGCGGGGACTGCGGTCGCGCCGAGCTCACCC
>NZ_JPJC01000180.1:0-2591 GCF_000733135.1 Sphingomonas sp. FUKUSWIS1 | reverse complement strand
GACCGGCTGGGCGCCGGCGGCGGACGCGCCCCCAGCCGCCAGGGCGACCGCGACCAGCACCGCGCGCCGCGCTGTTCGCGACCCGAAGCCTGCCATATCAGTGGCGCGCCTGCTTGCGCGGATAGACCGGGACCACGGGGGTGCGCGGCACGGGCTGCGTCAGTTCCCCCAGCGACGACTGGGTCGGCGGCGTCACGGGGACCGGCGTCACGGGGGCCGGGGGGATCGGGAACGGTCCCGGACCCTCCGGCGGCACGCTCACGCCGCCGTCGACCACCGTCCCGACCGGCACGTTCGGCCGCCGGACCTGGGCTGGTGGCACCTCGAGGAACGGCCGCGTCGCGGTCGGCAGGACGGTGACGATCACCGGCGTCGGTGTCGGTGTCGGCGTCAGTATCGGCGTTGGCGAAGGCGAGGGTGCTGGCGACGGCGCGGGCGCGGGTGCGGGTGCGGGTGCGGGTGCGGGTGCGGGTGCGGGTGCGGGTGCGGGTGCTGGTGCCGGCGCCGGTGCTGGTGCTGGTGCTGGTGCTGGTGCTGGTGCTGGAGCTGGAGCGGGAGCAGGAGCCGGCGCAGGCGCAGGCGCAGGCGCTGGAGCTGGAGCTGGAGCTGGAGCTGGAGCTGGAGCCGGGGAAGGAGCAGGTGCGGGTGCCGGTGCCGGTGCCGGTGCTGGCGAAGGTGCGGGAGCGGGTGCAGGAGCAGGTGCAGGTGCGGGAGCAGGGGCAGGAGCTGGTGCTGGTGCAGGAGCAGGAGCAGGAGCCGGTGCAGGAGCAGGCGCCGGAGCAGGCGCCGGAGCAGCAGTGATCGTCCCCGTAGTCCGGAAGCCCGCCGTGCAGCACGATCCCGCAAGCGCATATTGGTCCGCATTCGCGCCGGTCAGCGTATAGCCGCTATAGCTGACGCCGATGCCCGCCCCGGCGTCCGCGCTGTCGAACGTCGCCGTCGCGTCCGTCCCCGCGACCAGGGTGACGCCACTCGGCAGCCCCGACGTGTCTGATGCGTTGAACCCACTCAGCACCGCCGCATTGGTGCCGTCCGCGACCTTCTGCGCGGACGGGAAGACCAGCATCCGCTGCGAAATCGCCGCACCCTCGGTCAGCACGAACTCGTTCGAGAAGTCGGTCGGCGTCGTATACGAAACCGGGTTGTAGGTGATCGACACCGGCGCCGCGGTCACCGTCGTCGGCGGCGACAGCGCGGAGAACACGATCGTGCCGCCGTTGACGCCCGGCCCGGTGCCGTCCGCGCCTGCGATCAGCGTCAGCCCGACCGGCAGGCCCAGGCTCTGCGCCGGGATCGTCGTGCCGCGCGTCAGCGTGACGGCAGCGTCGATCATCACGTCATGCCCCGCGCACAGCGCGATGTTGCCGTCGGTCGTCGTGATCGCATGATAGACGTTCACGTTGCGCCCGGCGTTGAGCAGGATACTGCCATTGACCGTCGTCAGGTCGGCGTTGACGTTCACGTCGCGGCCGCAGCAGGCGACGATGTTGCCGTTGGTCGCGCTGATCGGCGCGTTGATGACGACGTCGCGAAACGCGTTCAACGTCAGCGTCGTCGGCACGCCCGAAGCGGTCCACGCGACCGCGTCGTTGACGAAGATGTCGCCATTGCCCGTCGTCGTGTCGCCCGCCGCGGGCAGCGTGCTGATCGTGATGCTGGTCGTCACGAGCTGCGCCGACAGCGTCGAGCCCGAGATGTTGCCGCCTGCACCAATCACATAATCCTGCGGATCGATCAGCCAGCTGCCGGTCGTGCCCGACCGCGCCAGCGTCGAGACTCTGGAACCGTCGGCGATGTTGACGGTCGCCGCCGACGTCTCGACGAAGCCGCCATTGCCGCCGACCGGTGCGCTCGCGTCGAGCGTGCCGCTGAGATTGGTGGTGCCGGTCTGCATGTCGCCGAGCAGCAGGATCGTGCCGCTGCGGTTCTGCAGCGTCCGCGCCTCGATGATGCCGCTATTGTTGACCGCGGTGTGGAGCAGCTCGCCCGCACCCTGCGCGGTCATCACGACCTTGCCGCCATCCGCGCGGATCAGCCCGCCGTTGCGGACCAGCGCGCCCACCGCGCCCTTGTCGACCGCGACGTTGAGCAGCCCGTCGCCCGCGACGTCGAGCGTGATCGCCTCACCCGCCGCCAGCACGACCGTGCCGAAATTGGCGCGGATCACGCCGCTGTTGCCGACCTGCGCGCCGAGCAGCGCGACATAGCCGCCCTTGGCGGTGATCGTGCCGTCATTCTGGACGCCCGCGGTGCTGGTCCCGGCAAAGCGCGACTGGCCGGCCATAAAATCCGCATCGCTGATGTTCAGCGTCGATGCGACCAGTCCGCCGACGTTCACGCTCGCGGTCTTGCCGAACACGATGCCATTGCCGTTGACCAGGAAGACCTTGCCGTTGGACGACAGGTTGCCAAGGATCGATGACGGGTCCGACCCGACGACGCGGTTGAGCGCGACCGAGCTCGTGCCCGGCTGGTCGAAGGTCACGCTGGCGCCCTTGCCGATCGAGAAGGACTGCCAGTTCAGCACCGCGCGGTCGCAGCGTATTCTTCTATGTGATCGAGGGGCGGCCCGAGGTCAGCGGGACGGTCGT
>NZ_JPJC01000179.1:4287-20560 GCF_000733135.1 Sphingomonas sp. FUKUSWIS1 | reverse complement strand
GCCCGCCCCCTGCTTCCCGCCACCGGAGACACCGCATGACCCGTTCACCGATCCCGCTCGTGCTGCTGCCTGCCATGGGGTGTGACGGCCGGCTCTGGGCACGGCAGATCATGGATCTTGCCGCGCTCGCCGAGCCCGAGTTTCATGACCTTTCGCAGGACGACACGCTGTCGGCGATGGCCGCGCGCGTGCTGGCCAAGGCGCCGCCGCGCTTCGCCGTGTCGGGGGTCAGCCTGGGGGGCTATGTCGCGATGGAGATGGTGCGGCAGGCGCCCGACCGGGTCCTGCGTGTCGCACTGTTCGGCACGCGCGCGTCGATGACGATGCGTCCGCGGACGGTCGACGGCCAGGGGCTGCTCGCGACCGCGCCGCATGCCGATCCGCGACTGACCGCGATCGTGGCGGGCCCGGTGCAGGCGATGGCGGACCGGGTCGGCAAGGCGGTCTTCGAACGCCAGCAGCGCGCGCTGCTCGAACGGCCCGACATCAGCGACGCGATCGCCGCGATCCATGTGCCGACTCTCGTCGCGGTGGGCGATCGCGACCGGATCTGCACGCCCGACGATGCACGTGCGCTGGCCACGCTGATCGAGGGCGCGCGATTCCACGAGCTGCGGGGCTGCGGCCATCTCGCCCCGCTCGAACGACCGGGTGAGGTCACCGCGCTGCTGCGCAACTGGTTGCGCTGACACACGCGGCGGGCGCCCGAACAAAATGCGATCATGTTGATGCAGGTTGATAGGAATGGCGGGACATTCGTGACGCCCGACCGCGTTGATGCTCGCCGATACCGGCTAGGAGAGAGCAGACATGGCCGTCAAATTTGCAGGAACGATGAACGCGATCAATCGCGGTCTCGACGCGACGAAGCCCGCCAAGGGCGCCGACATGGTCGAGGATTGGGAAGCCGCACTCGCCGATATCGAGACACCCGGCGCCAAGGGCATTCTTCGCGACCTGGCATCGCTGCGCAAGCAGCTCGAGAAGGACGCGCCGGACGCCGACCGCGTCCATGCGCTGCTGCACCGGCTTGGTGCCGCGACGACCAAGATCGCGGAAAAAGCTGACACGTCGCAGGACAAGCTGCGTGCGCTCGGCGAGGCGCTGACCGAGGCGGGCGAAGACAGCCCCGACGAGGAAGAAGACGTCGCCGCAGCCGCAAGCCCGAAGCGCGCGCGCAAGAAGGCCTGAGTTTTGGGCGCGGGCCGGCAAATCAGCCGGCCCGCGCCTTTTTCTTATTTCGGCATCACGCCCGCAGCGGTGCCACGCGAGGTCAGCGCGTCCAGGCATAGGGGCCGACGAGCGTCCCGACGAAACCGCCCGCCAGCCGCGTGCTCAGGAACCGGACGTCGACATCTGATGCGAGCGTGCGAGGCGTTGCGCCGGTCGTGTAGCTGAAGCGCATCGTACCCCCGGTGGCGTCGATCGTCAGCGTGACCGGGCCCGCCGGATCGACCGGCGCGCTTGCGACGAGCTGCTCCTTGCCTTCCTGCGTTGTGTAGAGGGCGACGACAGGTTTCTCCGCAATCCGCGTCAGCCCGAAGAAGAGATGCGCCTTGTCGCTCTGCATCGCGGCGAGGCCGGCACGATCGCCGGTCTTTGGCGAGAAGCGCAGCGTGGTCGAGATCGTCGCGTCGTGATGCTGCTGGCGCCGGCCGACAAAGGCGGGAACGCCCGCGAGATCGCCCATCGGTGCTCCCCGGCCGAGCACGAGCTCTCCACCGGTCAGGCGATAAAAGGGTGCCTTGGGGGTGCGGACACCGACCCATTGCATCGCCAGACGATCGCCGTCGAACTCGTCGACATAGGAAAAGGCGCCGGCCGTCGGCACTGTTCCCGGGCGCTGCGCGGGCAGTCCGGGCGAGGCCGCGACTTCGGGAACGCGCTGCCCCTTGGGCAGGATGATCGGCCAGCCATCCTTCCAGGTCACGGGGAGCAGGAACGTCTCGCGTCCGATATTGTAATAGTCCCCCGCATAGGGCCGGACCGCGAGAAAGGTCGCCCACCACTCGCCCGTCTGAGTCTGGACCAGTTCGGCATGCCCCGCCGATGTGATCGGCCGCGACCTCGCGGGGTCGAGATCACGCTGCGTCAGTATGGGGTTGCCGGCATAGGGCTCATAGCGGCCGCGCAAGGTCCGCGACCGGAGCACGACCTGAGAATGGTTGACGCTCGTGCCGCCCTCCGCGGCGGTCAGATAATACCAGCCATCCTTGCGGAAGATGTGCGGCCCTTCGATCCACACCGGCTTTTTCGACAGGTCGACGCCGCCATTGACGAGCTGCGTGCTCTCGCCGACCATCTGCCCCTTGCGCCAGTCATATTCCTGGATCCAGATCGCGCGGTGCCCGTCATAGCGCGGCGGTTCGGCGGGGGCGCGGTTATTGACGATATAGGCCTTGTCGCCTTCCCAGAAGATCGAGGGATCGATGCCCTCGAACGGCAGCCAGATCGGCGCGGACCAGGGGCCGGCGGGATTGCGTGCGGTGATGACGAAATTGCCTTTGCACTCGACGCAGGTGTTGACGATGTAGAAGACGCCGTCGTGATGGGAGATGTCGGGCGCAAACACCGCCTGCGACGTCCGCATGCCGGTGAAGTCGAGCTGATCGGGGCGGTCGATCGCGTTGCCGATCTGAGTCCAGTTCACGAGGTCGCGCGAATGGAAGACCGGCAATCCGGGGAAATGCGCGAACGACGAATTGACGAGATAATAGTCCTCGCCGACCCGCGTGACCGACGGGTCGGGATAATAGCCCGACAGGATCGGGTTGCGATACTGGTTGCGCTGCAACGGTGCCGCGCCGGGCGACCGCCCCTCATAGCTAAACCGGCCGAACCGGGGCGATGCGTCGGACGGCGCAGCGGCGGTCTGTGCCGGGCTGCCCTGCGCGACGCTGGTGCCGGCGAGCGCGATGAGAGCGAGGGTGAGGATGCGCATGAGGGGGAATCCTTTGTCCGGAGCGGGCGGCGTACAGACTGGTCGTCGGGTCCTTGAGCGGCTGCCGGGACGATCGCGCGATGGCGACCGTCCCGACCGTCGGTCCTAGAAGGTGCCGCGCAGGCCGATCAGGAACTGACGTCCCGGCTTATACTGCGTGAACGTCGCATTCTCGAACTGGAAATAGGACCGCAGCGTCGCGTCGGTGAAGTTCGACACGTTGACCGTCAGCTGCGGTGCGCCCGCCAGGCCGAAGATCTTGTCGAGGTCGAACGACGACGAGAAGTCGTAGGTCGTATAGTCCGTCCCGAACAGCGCCGCCGCCGGGATACCGTTCTGCGCCGCGCCGCTATTCTGTGCGCCCTGACGCGAGGTCGTCGCCACCCGGAGCATCACGCCGTTCTTCTCGTAGAAGCCGGTGATGTTGTAGGTGAAGGGCGACACGCCGAACGCGGTTGCCGGGCCATCGCTGCGCTGATCGACGATCGTCGCATTGGCATTGAAGCCGAAGCCCGTGACGCCGATCATCCGGGTCAGGAAGTCGAGCGGCTGGACCCACTGGAATTCGAGGCCGTTGATCGTCAGCTTGTTGGGGACGTTGACCTGCGACGTGACCTGGACCTGCGCGACGCCGGGGCCGCCGCGCGACTGGATCGCGAACTGCTGGTTGGCGTTGAGCGTGTCGAAGGTGATGCCATATTGCGCCAGCGCCGCGAACGGCACGGTGTTGATCGCGGTGTTGGTGAACCCCTCGATCGACTTGCGGAATGCGTTGAAGCTGACGACGCCTTCGCGGCCGGTATAATATTCGAAACCGAGATCGAGGTTGGTCGACATGTACGGCTTGAGCGCCGGGTTGCCGATGTTCGCCTGATCCGCCGACGGCGCACCGAAGTTGACCCCGGGAAGCTGCGCCGAGGGGTCCGGACGCGTCATCGTACGCGAGCCGGCGACACGCACCACCGCCTGGTCGCCAAGGTCATAGGCGAAGGTCGCGGCGGGAAGCCATTTCGAATAGACGTTGCGCGTCGACACCTCGCTGACGATATTCACGTAGCGGCTGCCGTCGGGCAAGCTCGCGCCCGTGCTGGTCGTGTTGCGCGGATCCGGCAGCGAGACGCGACCCGTGATCGTCTGGATCGTGTTGACGTAGCGTACACCGACATTGAACCGCAGGGTGTTGTCGCCGATCTGCTGCGCGCCGTTGAGCGTGGCGAAGGCGGATTTTACGACCTCGCGGATCGCACCGCCGCTGGCGCCGGTGTTGGCAGCCCCCGTTTCGGGCGCCGCGTCGTGGAAGCTGTCATAGTTGGTGGCGGCGGCAAAGGCCGGCCAGTCGACCGTGACGAACCCTGCCGGGCCGGGCTTCAGATAGCCGGGGACCGCCGCATTGGGGACCAGCGAGCCGCCATAGCTGACCGGCCCCGCCAGGCCGGTGGTCGCGCCCGTGCCATAGCCGGGATAGCTGGGATAGCCCGCCGGCGCGGCGCCGGGGGCGTCGAGGCCTGCGCAGGGCGGCTGGGTGTTGGGCGATGCGACGAACACGTTGGGATTGTTCCCGCAGACCGCATTCTGCCACGCCTGGCTGTTGTCGAACCCGCGGATCCGCCGCGACACGTCGTCGAATGCGCCGCCGATCTTCAGGTTGAGCGCCTTGCCGCCCCAGGTCAGGTCGCCACGCGCGCCCTTGCTCTTGTTGAGACGCCGCTCGTCCTGGATGCCGACCCGGCTGCCCGCGTTCCAGCCGAAATTCGCGGGATCGTTGAGGTCGAGCCCGCTCTGGATCGTCGGGATTCCGCCGGTGTTGCTGTAGGTGACCGTGTTGCCGACGCCGAGCGGGGTGGTGAGGCCCACGGTCGGGCTCTCGCGGTGGAAGGTCGACCGCGCATAATTGCCCTGCAGCGAGGCCTTGAGCGTCGGCGAGATCTCCCATTCGCCGCCCGGGTTGATGCTGACCAGCTTGGTCGTCTCGGTATAGGGGCGGAATTCGTTGAAGAACTGCGCGTTCGCAAATGTCCCGCCGGTCACCACGCACCCGATCGTGCAATCGGGATTGTCGAAGGTCAGGTTGGTCGGAATGATCGCGCCGTTGCGGACGATCCAGGCCATGTTCTCGCGGGTGAGTTCGTTCTTCTTGTAGCCGTACAGACCGTCGATGTAGAAATGCAGCGCATCGGTCGGCTGCCATTCGGTGCTGACGATCGCGTTGATCCGGTCGCGCGGGCCGCGGATGCTGGTCGTACGACCGAGCCGCGGGAGCAGCGCATTGTCGATCTGCTGGATCGTCGCGCCGGGGTTGTTCGCGAGCAAGAACGCCCGGTCGATCGGCGTCCCCGCGACCAGCCCGGCGCCGGCGCCGGCCGGCACCACCGCCGGGATCGTCCAGTTGCCGCCACCGGTCGTGTTGCAGCCCGACGCGGCGCCGCACTGCGCCGCGGTCAGCGCCGGATTGGTATAGCCAATCGTCTCGAACCCGCGCGTATCGGTGAACAGCCTTTGTGCCGACACGCCGGCCAGGATTCCGAACGTGTCGGTCCGCCAGCTGCCGATCAGCGCGCCGCGCGCGCCGATCCGGTCCTCGGGCGACTGGCGCGTGCCCTGGACGTTATAGTTCAGGAAGCCGGTCGCGCGGTCGAGCGGACGTGCCGAGCGCAGATCGATATTGCCCGCCGCGCCGCCCTCGAGCAGGTCGGCCGTATAGCTCTTGTTGACGGTCAGCTTGGTGAACAATTCGGTCGGGAAGAAGCTCAGGTCGACCGAGCGGTCCGTGCCCTGCGCGTCGGTCGCACCCGATGACGCGACCGCGATCGTCGCGCCGTTGAGCGTCACGTTGGTGAAATTCGACCCGAGCCCGCGGATCGCGACATTGGTCCCCTCACCCGTCACGTCGCGGGTGATCGTGATGCCGGGAATGCGGTTGAAGGATTCGGCGATGTTGGTGTCGGGAAACTTGCCGATATCCTCGGCAAAGATCGAATCGGTGAAGCCGGTCGACGCGCGCTTGGCGTCGGTCGACTTGGCGAGGCTCGACCGGTAGCCGGTGACGACGATGTCCTCGCTGGGCGTGCCCTGCGTGTCCTCGGTCTGCGGCGCGGGCGGCGTTGCCGGGGCGGGATCCTGACCATTGTCCGGCACCTGCTCCTGCGGCGGCGGCACCGTCTGCGCCAGCGCGATCGACGGCGCCAACACGGCCAGGGTGGTAGCGCATAACAAGGCTGCGCGCGTCAAACGCGGCTGTCGAAATGCCTTCATGATCAGGGTCCTCTCTGTGGGGTCGTTGCCGTTCGTTGCGGCATACGAAATCGGTACTGGGGCGCGGAAAGCGGGTCCCGGTTTGGCTAAAACGTGGTGCTGTTTGCGTATTTGATCAGCCGGTAGGCGCGCAGGGCTACCCGAGCTGACTCAGGGGAAGCGCCGTAGCGGCACGCCCGCCTGGGGCATCTGCCGGCCGATCTGGCGGCCGCGACATTGGCCGGACACTTTCATGGTCATTCATCCTATCCCTCATGAAACCGTCTGACGCAGTCTGATGTTACCGGTATCTCGCCATGATTGGTTAGCGAGTCAAGCCGGTTTTGGTTTGGCCAATCCCTTAGGGCCTTTCCGGAGACCGCGAGGACGTCTGATCGGAGCGGTCCGTGGCGCATTTTGTTCTCAAAGGTCGCCCGCTGCCGCCGGTAAGCTAATGCCCCTGCACCCTGCCGCTATTCCGCGTTGACGCAGTGCAGCATAAAACCTACCAGCGCGCGCTCCCGAAATGCTAAGCCCGACCAGGCGCGGCCTTGCCCAGCGCCGGAGGCGCCGCTTTACCATGACCACGACCTTCGCCGACCTCGCCCTGGCGCCCTTCCTGCTCGAGGCGCTCGCCGAACAGGGCTATGCCCACCCGACGCCGATCCAGGCGCAGTCGATCCCGCAGCTGCTGCAGGGCCGCGACATGCTCGGCATGGCGCAGACCGGCACGGGCAAGACCGCCGCGTTCGCGCTGCCGCTGCTCCACCGGCTCGCCGCCGATCCCCGCCCTGCCCCCAAGGGGGGCGCGCGCATCCTCGTCCTCGCGCCGACGCGCGAACTCGTGTCGCAGATCGCCGCCGGGTTCGAGAGCTTCGGCCGCCACCTGAAGCCGAGCGTGATGACGATCTTCGGCGGCGTCAGTCAGTTCCACCAGGTCAAGGCGCTCGAGGCGGGCGTCGACATCATCGTCGCGGCGCCCGGCCGTCTGCTCGATCTGGTCGAACAGGGGCTTTGCGACCTGTCGGCGCTCGAGGCGCTGGTGCTCGACGAGGCCGACCAGATGCTCGACATGGGCTTTGCCAAGCCGATCGAGCGGATCGTCGCAACCTTGCCCGCGGACCGGCACACTTTGCTGTTCTCGGCGACGATGCCAAAGTCGATCGCGACGCTGGCCGACAGCCTGTTGCGCGATCCGGCGAAGGTCGAGATCGCCCCGCCCTCGACCACGGTCGACCGGATCGAGCAATCGGTGATGTTCCTCGACGCCGCGAACAAGAAGGACGCGCTGCTCGCGCTGCTGCGCACGCCCGACATCGGTCAGGCGGTCGTGTTCACGCTCCAGAAGAACATCGCCAACGACGTCTGCGCGTTCATCGGCGAAGCGGGGATCACCGCCGAGGCGCTGCACGGCAACAAGTCGCAAGGCCAGCGCGAGCGCGCGCTCGACGCGTTCCGTGCCGGCACCGTCCAGGTGCTCGTCGCGACCGACATCGCGGCGCGCGGGATCGACGTCGACACGGTGACCCACGTCTTCAACCACGACCTGCCGAGCCTGCCCGAAAGCTATGTCCACCGCATCGGCCGGACCGGGCGTGCGGGCCGCAGCGGTTTCGCGGTCACGCTGTGCGACGCCGAACAGCGCGCATGGCTCCACGACGTCGAGCGCGAGATCGGGCGCACGCTGACCGTGCATGACGATCACGAATGGCATTGCGAAGTCGCGCGTCACTCGACCAAGCGTGCACCGGTGCTGGGCGGTGGCCCGGTCAAGCAGGTCAAGGCGCCCAAGCCGCCACGCGAGCGCAAGGTGTGGACCGAGGAAGAGAAGCTCGCCGCGCGTATGGCCGCCCAGGCCGCCTGACCGCGGAGCACCGTGTCGACCCCGTCGTGACGGCGGGGGGCGACGCATGGTCATTCCCCGGTTTGCAGCTTAGGCTGCCGCGATGGCCATGATCCTTCGACACGCCCGCATGCCGGTGATCCTGTTGGCGATGCTGACGACGGCGCCCAGTGCCCCACCGACCGAGCGGGCACGGTGGGCGGCGCAGGCGGCACGCGTGACGATCTCCCGCGACGATTGGGGGATCCCGCATGTCCGCGGCCGGTCCGACGCGGATGCGGTGTTCGGGCTGATCTACGCTCAGGCCGAGGATGACTTTGCGCGGATCGAGGCGAATTACCTGACCGCGCTCGGCCGGAGCGCGGAGGCGGACGGCGAGGACGCGGTCTGGGCCGACTTGCGGCAGCGGCTGTTCGTAGACCCAGCTGAACTCCAGCGCGACTATGCGGCAAGCCCCGGCTGGCTGCGGACGTTGATGCAGGCCTGGGCCGACGGGCTGAACTATTATTTGGCGACCAATCCGCAGCGGAAGCCAAGGGTCCTCACCCGGTTCGAGCCGTGGATGGCCCTGAGCTTTACCGAGGGCAGCATCGGCGGCGATATCGAGCGGATATCGCTGAGCGACCTCAAGACCTTCTACGGTACGCCGACGCCGCCCAGCCCCGAAGAGCTGGGCATGGTGCCGCGCGAACCGTCGGGGTCGAACGGGATCGCGATCGCACCGCGCCTGACCGCGAACGGTCATGCGCTGCTGCTGATCAACCCGCACACCAGCTTCTATTTCCGCTCCGAGGCGCAGATGACGAGCGACCAGGGGCTCAACGCCTATGGCGCAAGTACCTGGGGCCAATTCTTCGTCTATCAGGGGTTCAACCCGTCTGCGGGCTGGATGCACACCTCGTCGACGGTCGACAATGTCGATGACTTTGCCGAACGGGTCGTCCGCGGCGACACCGGCTACCGCTATCGCTACGGCAAGGCGCTGCGGCCGGTCACCACGAAGGTCGTCACCTTGCGCGTCCGCAACGCCGACGGGACGTCGGGCACGCGCCGCTTCACGACCTATCGCACGCATCACGGCCCGATCGTCGCGAGCAAGGCGGGGCGCTGGATCGCGACCGCGCTGATGTGGAAGCCCGTGCCTGCGCTCGAGCAAAGCTATCTGCGGACCAAGGCGACCGACCTGGCAGGCTATATGGCGGTTGCACAGCGCAAGGCGAATTCGTCAAACGACACGCTGTTCGCCGACGCCAAGGGCGAGATCGCGTTCCTGATGCCGCAGTTCATGCCGATCAGAAGTGACCGGTTCGACTATACCCGGCCCGTCGACGGCAGTGACCCGGCGACCGACTGGCGAGGGCTGCACGGGCTCGCCACGCTGCCGAGCGTTGCGAACCCACGCACCGGCTGGGTGCACAACACCAATGACTGGCCCTGGAGCGCGGCCGGACCCGATAGTCCGCGGGCGGCGGACTATCCTCGCTACATGGATCAGGTCGGCGGCAATGCGCGCGGCGTCCATGCGGATCTGTTGCTGACCGGGAAACGCGGCTGGACCGCGGAGACGCTGCGTGCGGCGGCATACGATCCCTACCTCCCCGCCTTTGCGCGGCTTCTCCCCGGTCTGGTCGACGCCTGGCGGACGCTGCCTGCCAGCGATCCACGCCGGGCGAAACTCGCGGCGCCGATCGCGCTGCTCGATCGCTGGGATCACCGCTGGGGCTATGGCTCGGTGGCTACCAGCCTTGCGGTGTTCTGGGGCGATCAGCTGTGGCGCGAGGTTGGCGGGTTCGCACAGGCTGAGCGGATGAACGTGCCCGACTACATCGCCACGCGCGTCACGCCGGAGGCCAAGCTGGCCGCGCTGTCGGCCGCGGTCGATCAGCTGACCCGCGACTTTGGCGACTGGCGAACGCCGTGGCAGGCGATCAACCGCTTCCAGCGGCTCGACGACGCGATCCAGCCGCATTTCGACGATGCGCGCGCATCGACGCCCATCCCCTTCACGTCCGCGCAATGGGGCAGCCTCGCATCGTTCGGCGCCAAGCGCTGGCCGGGGACGAAGCGCTATTACGGGACCAGCGGCAACAGCTTCGTCGCGGTCGTCGAATTCGGACCGCGCGTGAAGGCGACGGCGGTGATGGTCGGCGGCCAGAGCGGCGATATCACGTCCCCACACTTCGCCGACCAGACCGCGCGCTACGCCGGCGGCACACTGCGTCCCGTCTATTTCCATCCCGACGAGCTCAAGGGGCATGTCGCCCGGCGATATCGTCCCGGCGGCTAGGTCTTTCGAATGGCGACGGTGCGCGCCAGTTCGTCGCGCGCCAGCAGGATCTTGCGGCGCACGTCGATCGGCAGCGACCGCTGCTCGCCAAGAAAATCGTCGACGATCCGCAGCGCCTCCGGGCTCACTTGCCCGCCGATGAACGCGTCGATCCAGGCGGGCAGGAAGAAGATGCGGCGATTCTGCCGGATCCACAGCAGCCGATCGAGCGCCGGTCGCAGGAAGCCGATCGTCAGCGCCGCCTGCCCGTCCGCATTGAACGCGCCGAGGCTTTCGCTCGCCCATGCCTCGTTGAGCGCGGCATCGTCGAAATAGCGCTTGAAATAGGCGGTCTTCACCGTGGCTCGCGGGGATGCAGCCTCGGCGACGAACGCATCCTTAGCGGCCTCCGTCGAGGTGTCGCGCGTGCGCTCGGCGGTGAAGCGCGTGCCCGCGTCGGGCGCGTCGATCGTGATCAGCCGCCGGACGATCGCCCAGCGCGTCGGCTGGCGGATCGGCTCGCCGGCCAGTCGCGCGCGGCCGTCAAGCAGGGCGCGGAGGCGGTCGAGCGCGAGCGGCGTCCGCGCGGTCGCGATCAGTCGATCGAGCGCGTCTTTGCGCAGTCCATAGCCGATCGCCGCATCGTCGATCCGCGCGAGCAGCGCGGTCTCCCAGCCCGCCCGGAGCCCCGCGCCACGCGCCTCGGTGAGGTAGACGTCGAGCGCCGCCGCCCCGCGCGACAGGATCGCACGCGATATCTGTTCGTCGCGCTCGGCGGGAAGCGCGCGCAACAGCACCGCAAGATAGCGTTCGGGCGGCAGCCGGCGGTCGCGGACGACGTCCCAGAGCGCGCTCCACAGCATCGCGCGCAACAGGCTGTCCGTCACGCTGCCGACCCGCGCCGCGATCCACGCGACGGTCCGGTCGTCGGGCATGAACAGGCCGTAACCCTGGTCGTCGTCATTCGCCCAGACATAGTCGGGCGCGGGCAGTCCGGCGGCCTTGTCGACGGTCGCGACCGCCCCCTCGAAGCGTGCGTCGAGCACGATGTCCTCGCGGTCGTGGTAGCCGAGGCGGACGCGCACCTTCATCGGCCAGGCGCCACCCGGATCACCCGGCAGCCTGCTCTCCGGTCGCTGCTTCAAAACGAGCGCGTCGATACGCCCCTGCGCGAGCGTCAGCGCGGTCTCGATCCGCGGCAGCCCTGCGCGCAGGACATAGTTGCGACCGAACGCAGCCAGATCGATGCCCGACGCCTCACCCACCGCGCCGAGCAGATCCTGCCAGGTCGCATTGGCATAGCCATGCCGGGTGAGGAACAGGTGCAGGCCGCGCCGGAACCCGTCCTCGCCGACGAAGAACGCCAGCTGCTTGATGACCGCCGGCGCCTTGTTGTAGACGATCGGTCCGTAATTGCTCTTGGCGGCGTCGAGATTGTCGAGCGATTGCCAGAGCGGTGCCGTGCCGCTGGTCGCGTCGGCGCGATAGGCCGGCGTCTTGATCGACAGAAGGAACGTCGTCCAGGCGTTGCTGTCCGGCTGCAGGTCCGCCTGGATCCGCGCGGCCATGAAGGTCGAGAACCCCTCCTTCAGCCACAGATCGTCGAACCAGCGCATCGTGACGAGGTCACCGAACCACTGGTGGCTGATCTCGTGATAGATGGTCTGGTCGCGCGCCAGCCGCTGCGGCAGCGTCGGCGGCTCGCGGAAGACGAAGCGGTCCTCGTTGTAGAAGACCGCGCCGACATGCTCCATGCCGCCGAAGGGAAAGGCCGGCGCGAGCACCAGATCGAGCTTGGCGAAGGGAAAGGCGATGCCGAACCAGTCCGCGAGCCAGCGCACCGCTGCGCGGTTGGTCGCAAGCTGTGTCTCGGCATCAACCTCGGCGGCGCGCGAATGGCGGGCGTAGAGCGTGATCGGCTGCTCCCCGGCGGGGGCCGACGTCGTGCCGACCCAGGGCCCGGCGGCAAAGGCGGCGAGATAGGTGGAGATCGGCGCGGTCTCGGCGAACCGCCAGCGGGTCGCGGCGCCTTGCGGGGTCTTCGCGGCGACCGGCCCGTTGGCGATCACCGTCCAGCCATCGGGCGCGACGACGTCCCAGCGGATGCGCGCCTTCAGGTCGGGCTGATCGAAGCACGGAAACAGCAGATTGGCGTCCGACGGCACCAGCAATGTGTAGAGATAGGTCCGCCCGTCGGCCGGGTCCTTGAAACGAATGATCGCGGCGCCTGCGCTGGCGATCGGGGTCTCGAAGCGCGCCAACACGCTGTTGGCTCCGGTCTTCAGCACGCGCGCGGGCAGCACGAGATGACCATCGCGTCGCGCAGTGGCCGGGATCGCCACACCGTTGGCCTCCAGCCCGGTGAGCATCATTCCGCGGAAATCGAGGACGAGGTCGCCGCTGTCCCTGACCCGGTCGAACCGGATCACGACCGACCCGACCGCACGGTCGGCGGCGGTGACGTCGAGCGAGATGGCGTAGCGCACCCGCGCGATCTGTGCCGCCCGCCGCTGCGCCAGTGCGAGCGATATCCCCGGCCCGGTCAGCGGATCGGCGGCGACGGCCGCCTGCGCCATGCCCGGCCAGCCGATCGCCGGCAGTGCGAGCGCGCCCTTCAGAAGGGCGCGGCGGTCCGCTTCGCGCGGCGTGTCCGGATGCATCGTCGCGCCCCTTATTGCCGGTGCGAGGCGATGTAGCGACCGACCTGTTCGTCGAGCACGTCGAGCGGCAGCGCGCCCTGGTCGAGCACGGCTTCGTGGAAATCGCGAATGTCGAACCGCGACCCCAGTTCGCGTTCGGCGCGCGCGCGCAGTTCGGCGATCTTGAGCTGGCCGACCATGTAGCTGGTCGCCTGCCCCGGCCAGTTGAAATACCGGTCCACCTCGCGCGCGATGTCCTTGTCGGACACCGAGCTGTTCGCCTTGAAATAGGCGATCGCCTGGTCACGGTTCCAGCGCTTGGCATGGATGCCCGTGTCGAGCACCAGCCGGATCGCGCGCCACACCTGGAGCGACAGCATGCCGAACCGCGCATAGGGATCCTTATAGACCCCCATCTCGTTCGCGAGCCGCTCCGAATACAGCCCCCAGCCCTCGATATAGGCGCCATAGCCGCCGAACTTGCGGAATTTCGGGATGCCGGTCAATTCCTGCTGGCGCGCGATCTGGAAATGATGGCCCGGCGCGCCCTCATGCGCGGCGATGCCGGCGACCTGGACCTTCTGCGTCTGGTTCATGTCGACCAGGTTGACGTAATAGATGCCGGGCCGCGATCCGTCCGCCGACGGCGGGTTGTAGAAAGCGGTCGACGCCGTGCCCTCCCGCCATTTCTCGACCGCGCGCACCTCGAGCGGCGCCTTGGGCAGGGTCCGGAAATAGCGGGGGGCCGCCGCCATTACCGATGCGATCACGCCGCGCGCGTCGCCGAGATACTGTTCGCGCCCCGCGCTGGTGTTGGGATATTTGAACTGGGGATCGGTGCGGATCTTGTCGAAGAACTGTTCGAGCGTGCCGGTGAAGCCGACCTCGCGCTTGATCGCCTCCATCTCCTGCCGGATCGCGGCGACCTGTTTCAGGCCCAGATCGTGGATCTGGTCGGCGGTCAGCGCGGTCGTGGTCGAGATCTTCAGCCGGTCGGCATAATAGGCCGCGCCATCGGGCAGATTCCAGGCCCCGAAATTGCCCTTCGATTGCGGCTCGATCGCGTCGAGCGTCGCGAACAGCTGGTCATAGCCGGCACGGAACGGCCCCGTCAGCGCCGCGCGCGCCTCCTCCAGCAACGTCGCCTTGGTCGCCGCGGGCACTGCCAACGCGGTCACCTTCTTGCGGAAATCGGCCATGACCGTCGAATCCGCGCCCGCGTCGAACGGGGCACCGACCAGCACGGCGCGTGCATCGGCGCGGGCGGGTGCGAAATTGACTTTGTTGGGGATGATTCCCGCCGCCGCCTGCTCGCGCATCGTCGTGCTGACCTCGCGCATGACGCGCTCGGTATCGCGCAGCCGTGCGATATAGGCCTGCGCGTCGGCGAGCGTATCGACCTTATGGTTGTTGATCAGCAACACCGGGATGTCGCCCGCGGGGCTGCCATTGGTCGTGACGGGGAAGCGCAGCTTGCGGAACCGCAGCGATTGCCGCCCGCGGTCGACCTCATATTCGAACAGCCGGTAACTGACCCGCGCACTCTCGCCCAGATCGTCGGGGCGGAACCGCGACCGCATGGCCTTCAGCTGCCGCTCCGACAGGGCCTGCGCGCGAACCGCGGCGGCGTCGGTATAATCGTCGAGCCGGTCATAATGCGTCTTCAGACCGAGCTGGGTCAGCGATTCTGGGCTGAGATCAAGCTGTTCGTCATAGGCCTTGTCGAGGAATGCGAGCAGTGCCGCATCCTGCGCCGCGACGCGCTGGGTCTCCACCGGCGCCGGGGCGGCGGCGAGGACGATCGGCACGGTGGGCAGCAGCAATAGGGCAAAGGCAAGACGCATTACATTCTCCTGTCGAATGCGTGCTTGTCGCGCGCGGATCCCGTCAGCGCAATCACGGACCGCCAATTCCGTCGCCGCTCCGTCGTCAGGCGCGAAATTGGCGATCGCGCGTTCATGCCATGATGAAAGACCTTCCTACTCTGCTGCGAGAGCGGGCCAGCTCCGGCGCCAAGGCCCGGATCGTCGGGCAGGTGCGTGCACTGTTCAACGACCAGGCGCGGGGCGAGGCGCCGGTCGAGCGCAGCACTGCGGCGATGTTTTCGCCCGATGCGGTTATCGGCCGGGTCCACGGCGACGTGGTCAGCATGATGGTCGGCGGCGTCGCGGCGCTACTGCTGCAGATGCTGCACCCGGCGGTTCTGGCGGGCGTCTGGGATCATTCGAATTTCCGCACAGACATGCTCGGCAGGCTCCGGCGCACCGCCCGGTTCATCGCGGTCACGACCTATGGCGAGCGCACCGATGCGGAGGCGGTGATCGCGCGTGTCCGCGCGGTGCACGCGCACATCGCCGGTACGCTCCCTAACGGCACGCCCTACCGCGCGGACGATCCCACGCTGCTCGCCTGGGTCCATGTCTCGGAGGCCTGGTGCTTCCTCGCCGCGTGGCAGCGTTTCGGCGAGCACCGGCTCGGCATGGCCGAGCAGGACGCCTATTATGCCGCGTTCGCCGAGGTCGGCGAACTGCTCGGCGCCGCATCGCTGCCGCGGGATCGGGCGGGAACGGACCGTTATCTGCAGACCATGCGCCCGCAGCTCGTCGCGGATGCCCGGACGCGCGAGGTTGCCCGGTTCGTGCTGGAGCAGACGCCCGCGAACCCGCTCGCCCTGCCCGTCCAGCGTATCGTGATGCAGGCCGCGGTCGACCTGCTGCCCGCATGGGCGCGGCGAATGCATGGGCTGGCGGGGTCGCCGGCCTTGATGCGGCCCGTCGTCACGTCGGGCGCACGCAATCTGGCGAGAACATTACGCTGGGCGTTTGTCGACCAATAGCCGATCCCCGGCCGTCGCGATTAAACTACCAGCCGGTATGTTAATCTGGTTGACAGGTTTCCGCGGCGCTTTATATACCAGCCGGTAGACAAACAGTCCCGGCCGATGGTCGGTCAAATTGTCGTCCGTCAATCGTCTTCCGGCCAGCGAAGTTGCCGACACTGTCCTAGTCGAACGCCAAGAATTCCGCAGTTTTCAGACCGGTTACGGCGTAATGCCGGCGACCGGATATCGTCCACGCTTGTCATCTGGACTGTCGATGCCGCGCGCACCGACGATCGGTGACGCATGTCCATTACAACGGGGGGCAATCCCATGGCATATCCCAGCTTCACATGCACGTCAGCCGATCGATCACGGAGCGATGCGGCATGACCGTGTTCACCCCGATCAAGGCGGCCGACGCCACGCCGGTGGAGGCCCTTGCCCCCCGACGCAGACCCGTTTGGCAGCGCGGCGCGATGCTGCTCGTGCCGGTCGCGCTAATAGGTGCGATCGGCGTCCGGCTGCTCGATCA
>NZ_JPJC01000179.1:0-4133 GCF_000733135.1 Sphingomonas sp. FUKUSWIS1 | reverse complement strand
GATTATGTCGGCCGGTTCGCGCCGAGCCGCAGCGTCGAGATCCGGCCGCGTGTCGCGGGCGAAGTCACCGGCGTCCACTTCCATGACGGCGATATCGTCCGCAAGGGACAGCTGCTCTTCACGATCGACTCGCGCCCGTTCGCCGCCGCGCTGGCCGAGGCGCACGCCAACGTCGCGAGCGCCAAGAGCGCCTTGTCGCTTGCGCGGACCGACCTCGGCCGTGCGCAGCGGCTGGTCGCGGACGAAGCCGTCTCGGCGGGTGAGGTCGACGCGCTGCGTGGCAAGCTCGAAGCCGCCAGCGCCGCACTCGCCGCCGCGCAGGCGCGCGAACGTGCCCGCGCACTCGACGTCGGCTTCACGCAGGTTCGCGCGCCGATCGGCGGGCGCATCTCCGATCGCCGCGTCGATGCCGGCAACCAGGTCGCGGGCGGCGAAGGCACCGGCGGCACCGTGCTGACGACGATCAACGCGCTCGATCCGATCTACTTCAATTTCGACGGGTCGGAGGCGCTCTACCTCAAGACGCAGCGCGCACGGCAGCCCGGCGCGACCCCGGCGGCGGTCGAGATCCAGTTGCAGGACGAGACGGAGCATCGCTGGAAGGGCAAGCTCGACTTCACCGACAACGGTCTTGACCAGCGCTCGGGCACGATCCGCGGCCGAGCGGTGCTCGCCAACCCCGGCTATTTCCTGACGCCGGGGATGTTCGGCAACATGCGCCTCGCGAGTGCGGGGACGCGGCAGGCTCTGCTGGTGCCGGACGACGCGGTGCAGACCGATCAGGCGCGGAAAGTGCTGCTGACGATCGATGCGAAGAACGTCGTGAGCCAGAAACCGGTCGAACTCGGGCCGGTAGTCGATGGCCTCAGGATCGTCCGCTCGGGGATCGGGCCGAACGACCGGGTCATCATCCAGGGGACCCAGATGGCCATGCCTGGTGCCACGGTTGCGCCGAAGGCAGGCCGGATCGCGGTCGCGACCGGTGCGCCTGCTCCGGCGTCGGTCCAGCCCATCTCGGGTGAGGCCACGCTCGCCAGATAACCACCGTTCCCCGGCGAAGGCCGGGGCCCAGGTGGCATAGCTTTTCGATGTAATCATTGCGGTTCGCCCAACTGGACCCCGGCCTCCGCCGGGGAACGGCTGGTGTTGCGCGTCTCGTCCGCGAGGTCGCGCCCCCCTCTACCGAGGAAATTCCCATGCGCTTCTCGCGCTTCTTCATCACCCGGCCGATCTTTGCGGGCGTGATCGCGGTGATCATCACGATCGTCGGTGCGATCGCCTATATGTCGCTGCCGGTGTCGCAATATCCCGACATCGTCCCCCCCACCGTCACCGTCAGCGCGACCTATCCGGGCGCGTCGGCCGAGACGGTCGCCGAAACCGTCGCCGCGCCGATCGAGCAGGAGATCAACGGCGTCGACAACATGCTCTACCAGTCGTCGCAATCGACCGGCGACGGCAAGGTGACGATCACCGTCACCTTCAAGATCGGCACCGACCTCGATGCCGCGCAGGTGCTCGTCCAGAACCGCGTCGCGGTCGCGGTCCCGCGCCTGCCCGAGGACGTCCAGCGATTGGGCGTCGTCACGCGCAAGACCTCGCCCGACTTCCTGATGGTCGTGAACCTCGTCTCGCCCGACAACTCGCTCGATCGCGGCTACATCTCCAACTACGCGCTGACGCAGGTCCGCGATCGCCTCAGCCGCATCGACGGCGTCGGCGACGTGCAGCTGTTCGGCGCGCGCGATTATTCGATGCGCGTCTGGATCGACCCCGGACGCGCGGCCGCGCTCGACCTCACCGCAGGCGAGATCGTCGCGGCGCTGCGCGCACAGAACGTCCAGGTCGCCGCCGGCACGCTCGGCCAGCCGCCGTACGACAAGGGCAACAGTGCCTTCCAGCTCAATGTCGAGACGCAGGGCCGCCTGACCGATCCCAAGCAGTTCGCGGACGTCGTCATCCGCACCGATGCGCAGGGCCGCCAGGTCCGCGTCTCGGACGTGGCGCGCGTCGAGCTCGGTGCGCAGGATTACGGCGCCAACACCTATCTCAGCGGCAAGCCCACCGTCATCGCCGCGGTCTTCCAGCGTCCCGGCTCGAACGCGCTCGGCGCCGCGCAGGCCGTCACCGCCGAGATGGAAGCCATGTCGAAGCGCTTTCCCAAGGGCCTGGAATACAAGGTCATCTACAATCCGACCGAGTTCATCGCGCAGTCGATCGACGCGGTGAAGCATACGCTGTTCGAGGCGATGATCCTCGTGGTACTGGTCATCCTCGTCTTCCTCCAGAAATGGCGCGCGGCGATCATCCCGATCGTGGCGATCCCGGTCTCGCTGATCGGCACCTTCGCGGTGCTCGCCGCATTCGGCTACAGCCTCAACAACCTGTCGCTGTTCGGCCTCGTCCTCGCGATCGGGATCGTCGTCGACGACGCGATCGTCGTGGTCGAGAATGTCGAGCGCAACCTCGAACACGGGCTCTCGCCGCTGGAGGCCGCGCGCACGTCGATGGACGAGGTGTCGGGTGCGCTCGTCGCGATCGTGCTCGTGCTGTGCGCGGTGTTCATCCCGACGGTGTTCCTCACCGGACTGTCGGGCGCGTTCTACCGCCAGTTCGCGGTCACGATCTCGACCGCGACGATCATCTCGCTGCTCATCTCGCTGACGCTGTCGCCAGCGCTCGCCGCGATGTTGCTCAAGCCCACCGCCCCTGCCGGCTCGGGCAATCGCCTGACCCGCACGGTGCGCCGCGCGGGCGATGCGTTCAACCGCGGGTTCGAGCGGATGAGCGAAAGCTATGCCCGCCTCACCGCGCGCCTCGTCGCCGCGCCGAAGCGGATGATGGTCGCCTATGCCGCGCTGATCGCGGTCACGGTCGGCGTCTTCATGGTCACCCCGTCGGGCTTCGTCCCAGCGCAGGACCAGGGCTATTTCCTGACCGTCATCCAGCTTCCGCCCGGCTCGTCGGTCGAGCGTACCGATGCGGTGATGCAGAAGGTCGCGAAACGCATCCTGCCGCTCGCCGGCGTCAAGGGCGCGGTCATGCTCGCCGGGTTTGACGGCCCGTCGCAGACTCTCGCCCCCAACTCGGCCGCCGCCTATATCCCGCTCAAGAGCTTTGCCGAGCGCAAGAAGCTCGGCGTCACGCTCGCCAGCATCATGGCGGAGTCGCAGAAGGCGACCGGCGACATCACCGAAGCGCGCCTGCTGATCGTCCCGCCACCGCTGATCCAGGGCATCGGCTCGGCCGGCGGCTATCGCCTGATGGTGCAGGACCAAGGCGGCCACGGCTATGGCGACCTCGGCAAGACGAGCTACGACCTGATCGGCAAGGCGAACCAGACCAAGGGCCTGGCGCAGGTCTACACCTTCTTCGACACCGCCACGCCGCGCATCTTCGCCGATGTCGACCGCGCCAAGGCCAACCTCCTCGGCGTTCCGCCCGAGCGCGTGTTCGAGGCGTTGCAGGTCTATCTCGGCTCGGCGTTCGTCAACGACTTCAACCTGCTGGGCCGCACCTACCGCGTCACCGCGCAGGCCGACGCTCCGTTCCGCAACACCACCGCGGACATCGCCAACCTCAAGACGCGCTCCAATTCGGGCCAGATGGTCCCGGTCGGCTCGGTGTCGACGTTCCGCGACAAGACCGGCCCGTACCGCGTCGTCCGCTACAACCTCTTCCCCGCGGTCGAGGTCGATGGCGACACCGCGAAGGGCTATTCCTCGGGCCAGTCGCTGGTGGCGATGGAGAAGCTCGCCGATGCGTCGCTGCCCGCGGGCTATGCGCATGAATGGACCGGCATCGCCTATCAGCAAAAGGCGGCCGGCAGCACCGCTGCGCTCGTCTTCGGGATGGCCGTGCTGTTCGTCTTCCTTGTCCTCGCCGCGCAATATGAGAGCCTGACGCTACCGCTCGCGATCATCCTGATCGTGCCGATGTGCCTGCTCGCGGCGATGACCGGGGTGAATTTGCGGGGGATGGACAACAACGTCCTCACGCAGATCGGGCTGGTCGTGCTGATCGCGCTCGCCGCCAAGAACGCGATCCTCGTGGTCGAGTTCGCCAAGCAGGCCGAGGAGCAGGACGGGCTGTCGCCGGTCGAGGCGGCGGTGCGCGCGGCGAAGGACCGGTTG
>NZ_JPJC01000178.1:0-2114 GCF_000733135.1 Sphingomonas sp. FUKUSWIS1 | reverse complement strand
TGATCGAGCGCGCGGGCGTCGACGTCCATACCGGCGGGTCGATCACCGCGATCTATACCGTGCTGGCGGACGGCGATGACGGCAACGACCCGGTCGTCGATTCGGCGCGCTCGATCCTCGACGGGCATATCGTGCTGAGCCGCCAGCTGGCCGAGCGCGGCGTCTATCCGGCGATCGACATCGGCCCCTCGGTCAGCCGCGTGATGACCGACATCGCCGACGCGCCGCATGTCAGGGCTGCGCGCGTACTGCGCCGCAATCTGGCGACCTATGAGGAGAATCGCGACCTCGTGCTGATGGGCGCCTATCGTGCGGGTGCCGACCCGGCGATCGACAATGCGATCGCCTGCCACGGCGCGATCATGGAGTATATCCGCCAGGATTCGGACGAGAAGGTGTCGCTGGCGGATTCGGTTGCCGAGCTGGTCGGTGTCTTTGGTGGCTGACGCCCGCGCCAAGACGCTGGCACGGATCCACCGCGTCCGGACCTTGCAGCTCGGCCTGACCCGCGCCGACGAAGCCCGCGCGCACGATAAGGCCGCGAGCGAACAGGCCTTGTCGACGCGCATCTCCAGCCTTGCCGCCGCCGTCGCGCCCGTGCCCCAGACCGCGGTCGCGGTCTTGCTGGGGGCGTCGGCGCATTACCGCGAACGCCTGCAACAGTCCGCCGACGCCGCGGTCGAGCGCGTCCGGTCGGCGGAATATCAGGTCGCGCGCGCCACCGACGCGACCCGCGCCGCACAGCGCGACCAGAGCGCGGTCGAAAAGCTCATCGCGCGCGCGCAGGCCGATGCGGTCATCCGAGAGCTGCGCGTGCTCGAGGAGGCACCGGCCTTCAGGAAAATCCGGCACGATCCTTGCTGAGTACGGGCTGACACCGCCCTATTCGAGAGATTGCATGATCCTGCCCGCGCTTGCCTCCCCTCCTGGCCTCGCCCTTACGGCCGCGCCACGCGTGGCGGGCGGTGAGTCCGCGGGTGATTTTGGCGGCACGCTGGCTGCGCTGCTCGACACCGGGCTGGTGGCCGACGTCGCACCGGCCGATATCACCACCCGGCAACCGTCCGTCATCGGCGGCAAGCCCTTGCCGGATGCCGCCGCTCCGGCCGAAACGCTGCCGTTCTGGTCGCCGGGTGTCGCCTTTGTCCAAGTGCCGGTCGCAGCAACAGCGGACATTAAAGCCGACGTACCGGCGGCCGTAGCGGCGGCCGCGCTCACGCCCGTCGCATTGGGCACGTCCGCGCTCACGCCGGTGAAATCGCCGCTTGCGTCGTCGCTGGTCGGCGGGGGCGGCGAGGTGCCGATCGAAGGCCCGGACCCGGCACCGGTCGAAAACCGGCTTCCGCCGCCGCCGGAGCGCGTCATCCGGATCGGCCTGCGCGGCACCGAACGTCCGACCACGGCGAAACGTCCGCGCGATTCCGACGCCACCGACGACACACCGACAGAACAGGCGACGATCCCCGGGGCAGATCCGACCGCCGTGCCGGTCGTGACCGATGCCCCCCAAGCCCTGCCGTCCGCCGCACCGCAGGCAACGCTGCCCGAAGCTGGTATCGGCACGGCAACGTTGGCGGGAGACGCGTTCGCCAGGTCGAACAAGCCCGGCGCGCGACAGGCTCCCCCTCTCTCGACGATGCCAGAGCCGCTACCCGCCGCTGCGTTTGCGCGCGACGCCGCAAGGAAGGCTCCTGCCTTTCAGTCCGGGATCGCCACGCCAGCGACGGCGGATACGCCCGCCGTCGATGAGACGCCAAGCAGCAATGCCCCGCCGCCGCCTTCCGGCGCACGCCCGGCATTTGCCGCGGCTTCCGATTTCCAGGTCGCCGCCGTGATCCTGTCGGGCACCCGCCCGGTCGCGCTTCCCGACACCCCCAGCCTGCCAGCAGGGGAAACCTTCCCGCTGCCCGCCGCTTTCAATGGCACGGTCATGCCCTTGCCAGCGCCGGGCACGCCGGCTCATGCTCCGGCACTGTCGCCCGCAGTTGCCGCAGACTCCGCCAGCGCCGACACGCCGCCACCGCAATGGTCGTCACGCGACGGCGCACCACCCGTGACCCTCGTCGTGCAGCAGCCGCCCGCCGCCGCCACACAGCCGCAACCCGGCACCGTCG
>NZ_JPJC01000177.1:0-3415 GCF_000733135.1 Sphingomonas sp. FUKUSWIS1 | reverse complement strand
CGCGGTGCGGAGCGCGGGGCTGGTCTCGACGAAATGGACGGGGGGCACGAGGCCGGCCTTGGCCATCGCGCGCAAGGCATCGGCGGCGAGCGTGCCGCGGCCGGGGCCGAGCTCGACCCAGGCGATGTCCGGGCGGCCGGCGCGGTCCCACAGGTCGGCGCACCACAGGCCGAGGAGCTCGCCGAACATCTGGCTGATTTCGGGCGCGGTGGTGAAGTCGCCGGTCGCGCCGAGCGGGTCGCGGGTCGCGTAATAATGCGCGTTGGCGGCGGCCATGTACTGCGCGACGGGGACGGGGCCGGCGAGGGTGATCGCGCGGGCGAGGCGTTCGGGGAGGGCGGTGTCGGGGGTGATGTCAGTCATCATGTACTTCTCTACCTCCCCGGCGGAGGCCGGGGCCCAGTTGGGGGACGGTGATGACGGGGGCAGCACGCTCGTCACCTGGGCCTTCCCAACTGGGCCCCGGCCTTCGCCGGGGTGGGGATGAGGGTGAGGGTGGTGTCCGTTACGCGACGCTCTGCGAGCCGGCGATCGGTTCGACGCGGATGCGGCGGCGGGCGGCGGTGAGGATCAGGAAGAGGCCGCCGAGGATCATCGGCACGCAGAGCCACTGGCCCATGTGGAGCCCGGTCTTCTCGGCAAAGGCGCGCAGCTGCGAATCGGGTTCGCGGAAGAATTCGACGGTGAAGCGCGCGAGGCCGTAGCCGAGCACGAACAGACCGACGAGCTTGCCCGGGTCATAGCGCGCCTTGGTCTTCCAGAAGGCGAACCAGAGGAGCGCGAACAGCGCGAGGCCTTCGAGCCCCGCCTCGTAGAGCTGGCTCGGGTGGCGGGCGGGCTCGATCATGCCGAAGGGGACGGTGCGCGCGAAGACGATGCCCCAGGCGACGTCGGTCGGCTTGCCCCAGAGCTCGCCGTTGACGAAATTGGCGAGCCGCCCGAAGAACAGCCCGAACGGCACGCAGCAGGCGATATAATCGTGGACGCGCAGCCAGTTGAGCTTGTGCTTGCGCGCGAACAGGATCAGCCCGAGCGACACGCCGATGACGCCGCCGTGGAACGACATGCCGCCGTCCCAGAGCCGGAGGATGCGCAACGGGCGCAGGATCATCTCGGGCGCGTAGAACAGCACATAGCCGAGCCGCCCGCCGAGGATGATGCCGAGCGTCGCGTAGAAGACGAGGTCGTCGGCATGACGCCGCGCCATCGGAGCGCCGGGCTGCGCGAGCAGTTTCAGCAGATACCACCAGCCGAGCAGGATCCCGCCGATATAGGCAAGGCTGTACCAGCGCAGCGTGAAGAAGCCGATCGAGAAGACGTCGGGGTGGAGCCCCAGGTCCTCGAACCGGATATGTTGGCCCGTAGCGGGGCTAGGCAGGCCACCGGCTACGGCGGCTAAGGTCGACAGGATCAATGGCTTTTCCCCACGCGTTCGCGCCTGCATAATGAGCGGTGACGATAAGACCAAGGCGATAAGACCGGGGTCATCGGAGCAATGGGAGAGCGATATGCGGACCGAGCTAGACGCGGCGATGGATTCGACGATGGCGGCGCTGACCGCGCCCGGGGGGATGCTCGGGCTCGGATCGATCGAGCGGTTCGGCGTGACGCTGCCGACGATCGCGGTCGCGCCGCCCGCGCTCAACGCCTATTTCGCGCATTATGCCGGCGAGCACCGCGACCAGGTGTTCCTTGTCGCAGGCGACGAGCGGCTGACATTCGCCGAGGTCGAGGACGCGGCCGAGCGCGTCGCCTGCGCGCTGGTATCCGCGCACGGCATCCAGCGCGGCGACCGGATCGGCATCGCGATGCGCAACTCGCCGTCGTGGATCGTGCTGTACATGGGCATCATCATGGCCGGCGGGGTCGCGACGCTGCTGAACGGCTGGTGGCAGTCGGACGAGCTGGAGGCGGCGATCCGCGACGTCGACTGCAACATGGTGTTCGCCGATCCGCCGCGCGTGAAGCGGCTGACGCAGATCGCCGGGCTGGCGACGCCGGTGATCGGGATCGACGACACCCAGCCGCTGCGAATCGCGCTCGACGTGCTGCTGAAGGAGGATCCGGTCGGCGTCGCGCTGCCGCCGCTGGGGCCCGACGACCATGCGACGATCCTGTTCACGAGCGGGTCGACCGGCCAGTCCAAGGGCGCGCTGTGCGATCACCGCGCGATCATCCAGGCGATCTTCAACTATCTGGGCCAGGCGATGATGATGCTCGGCATCGCCACCGCGCAGGGCAATCCGCCGGTCGGCCAGCCGGTCACGCTGCTGACGATCCCGCTGTTCCACATCACCGGCGAGGTGCCGGTGTTCCTGCAGAGCTTCGCGATGGGGCGCAAACTCGTGCTGATGCCCAAATGGGATGCGCGCGAGGCGATGCGGCTGATCGAGGCGGAGGGCGTGACCTATTTCGTCGGCGTGCCGCTGATGAGCTTCGAGATCCTCAACCATCCGGATCGCAGCGACTATGACCTGTCGACGGTGACCGATTTCGCCGCGGGGGGCGCGCCGCGGCCGGTCGAGCATGTCCGGCGGCTGGGCGAGGAAATGGGCGGAAGCGCGCCGCTGATCGGCTACGGGCTCACCGAGACGAATGCGGTGGGGACGGGCAACTGGCGGAGCAATTATATCGCCAAGCCCAATTCGGCGGGGCGGGCGAGCGCGCCGCTGGTCGACCTCGCGATCCTCGACGATGACGGGCGCGCGCAGCCCGCGGGCGTGCGCGGCGAGGTGGGCATCCGCAGCGTGTGCAACTTCAAGGAATATTGGAATCGGCCCGAGGCGACCGCGGCGGCGTTCACCGCGGACGGCTATTTCCGGACGGGGGATATCGGGTTTCTCGACGAGGACGGCTATCTGTTCATCGTCGACCGCAAGAAGGACATCATCATCCGCGGCGGCGAGAATATCTCGTGCCAGGAGGTCGAGGCGGCGCTGTACCAGAACCCCGCGGTGGCGGAGGCGGCGGTGTTCGGGCTGGCGGACGAGCGGTTCGGCGAGGTGCCGGGCGCGGTGGTGGTGCTGCAGGAGGGCGAGACGCTGACGCCGGACGATCTGTGCGCGTTCCTCCACCAGCATATCGCGGCGTTCAAGGTGCCGCAGCGGGTCTGGATCGCCGACGCGCCGCTGCCGCGGCTGGGGACGGAGAAGATCGACAAGGTGACGATCCGGGAGCGGTATCGGGGGATGGTTTGAGGGGGGTGCGGCTGGGATAGCTCGCTTCTTCCCGTCATCCTGACGAACGTCAGGACCCAGGGCCCAGCGACGGTGCGTTTTGGTACTCTGGATCCTGACTTTCGTCAGGATGACGGGAGTGGGTAGGCGTGCGCGTGCCTCACGTCTGCTCGTCATCCTGACGAAAGTCAGGATCCAGGGCCCAGCAGCGGTGCGTTTTGGTACCCTGGGTCCCGACT
>NZ_JPJC01000176.1:0-1227 GCF_000733135.1 Sphingomonas sp. FUKUSWIS1 | reverse complement strand
CCGCGACCGCGAACCTGTCGACGCCCGAATGCGAGGCGCTGTTCGCGCGCATCACCGGCGACGACTGGACCGCCGCCGACGCCGAGCTCTTCCGCGCGCAGATGCTGACCGAGATGGCGGCGATGAGCGTCGAGGACGGCATGGTCATGCAGATCCATCCCGGCTCGGTGCGCAATCACAATGCCGGACTGTTCGCCAGCCATGGCCGCGACAAGGGCGCGGATATTCCCGGACGCACCGACTATGTCCATGCGCTCAAGCCGCTGCTCGACCGGTTCGGGACCTCGACCGCGCTGTCGATCATCCTCTTCACGCTCGACGAGACGGTCTATGCGCGCGAGCTGGCACCGCTGGCGGGGCATTATCCGTGCCTGAAGCTCGGCCCCGCCTGGTGGTTCCACGACAGTCCCGAGGGGATGTGGCGGTTCCGCGAGATGACCACCGAGACCGCGGGCTTCTACAACACCGTCGGCTTCAACGACGACACGCGCGCCTTTCTGTCGATCCCGGCGCGGCACGACGTCGCACGCCGGATCGACTGCGGCTATCTCGCGCGGCTGGTCGCCGAGCACCGGCTGGAGGATTGGGAGGCAGCAGAGCTCGCGCGCGAACTGACGAGCGATCTGGTCCGCAAGGCGTACCGGCTGTGAGGCTGTCGAAGGCCACGCGATCCGCGCTCGCCGCCGACGTGACGCAGCCGGCATCCTCGGCCGCGACCGTCGGGCGGATCGTCCATCTCGGGATCGGCGCGTTCCACCGCGCGCATCAGGCGGTCTATACGCAGGATGCGTCGATGCCGGACGCGGGCTGGCGGATCACCGGCGTGTCGCTGCGCTCGCCGCAGGTGCGTGATACGCTCGCGCCGCAGGACGGGCTGTATACCGTGACCGAACGGTCGAACGGCGTCAGCGCGACCCGGCTGATCGACGTGATCGACACGCTGCTGGTCGCCGCGGAGGATCCCGACGCGGTGATCGCCGCGCTCGCCGACCCTGAGATTCGGGTCGTGACGCTGACCGTCACCGAAAAGGGCTATTACCGGCATCCGGCGACCGGCGCGCTGCTTATCGACGATCCGGCGATCGCGCACGACCTGGGCGGCGGCGTGCCGCGGACGATCTTCGGCTTTCTGGCGGCGGCGCTCGATCGGCGGCGCGGCGCGGGGGCAGGCGGGCTGACGCTGGTGTCGTGCGACAATCTGTCGGGCAATGGCGCGCTGTTGATGCG
>NZ_JPJC01000175.1:22899-46088 GCF_000733135.1 Sphingomonas sp. FUKUSWIS1 | reverse complement strand
CGCCAGCGCATCCGCCATCGGCCCGCCCCCGACCAGCAGCAGCCGCGCGTCCGGCCGTGCCGCGGCCAGCGCGGGCATCGCCGCGATCAGGTCGTCCAGTCCCTCATAATCATAGAAGCTGCCGATGAAGCCGACCACATCCTTGCCGTCGAGCCCCAGCGTCGTCGCCAGCGCGTCGTCGCGCGGCGGCACCGCCCCGAACAGCGTCAGGTCGACGCCGTTGGGCGACACCATGATCTTGCCCCCGTCGATCCCGCGCGCGATCAGGTCGTCGCGCAGTCCCTCGCAGATCACCGCGACGCCGTCCGCACGGCCGACCGCCCAGGTCTCGAGCGCGCGCGTCGTCCGATAGGCGAGCGATCCCTCGGCCCCGGTGCCGTTACCGACCGCGGCATCCTCCCAGAACGCCCGGATCTCGTAGACCAGCGGCAGTTTGCGCCGCCGCGCGACGATCAGCCCCGCCAGCGCATCGAGCACCGGCGAATGCGCGTGCAGGATGTCGGGGCGAAAGGCGTCGACCGCCGCCTCGATCCGCCGGGCAAAGGCGCGGATCCCGGCAATCTCCCCCAGCGGCCCCGACCGGCGCGTCGCCGGCGTCCGGTGAAAGGTCAGCCCGTCGACCGACTCCACCGCGGCGGCGGCCGACCCATGACGCTGCCCGGTCACCGCCGCGACCGTCCAGCCGCGCGCCTCCTGCGCCTTGAGGATCGCCCGCGTGCGAAAGGTATAGCCGCTCTGCAGGGGCAGGCCGTGGTCGAGGATATGAAGAATGCGCATCGTGAGTAGCGTGTTGCCATGACAGCGCTTAACGGCGCGTCAACCGCCATGGCCTATGCCGCGGCGACGGACACAGGCGGCAACGGGACCGCGCAGACACGGAAAGGCGGGCCGATGATCGACAATTTCGCGCTGGGCCTGACGCACGGCCTGATGATGATCGCCGCGATCCTGCTCCTGCGCCGCGCCGATCTCGATTCCGAGCCGGAAGCCGGCAACGATCGTGAGGGTGGCAGCCCGCCCGCCGGTGACCGCCCGGCGGCACGCGGTACCGGACGCCGCCCGCGTGCGTGATCTCGCCTTCATCGGCTTTCTGGCTGCGATCTTCGCGCTCGGGTTCCGGCGTCCGTTCCTGCTCGTCCTCGCCTATGTCTATATCGACATCGTCTCGCCGCAGCGGCTGACCTATCTGCTGCTCAACACCGTCCCCATCTCGCTGATCGCGGTCGCGCTGGCGGTCGGCGGCTGGCTGATCGCGGACGACAAGCGCGACACCCGCGTCGCGCCGCGTCAGCTGCTGATCGTCGTGCTGCTGCTCTATTGCTGGGCGACCACGCTTGCCGCAGACTTCCCGATCGAGGCGAAGGACAAATGGGACTGGGTCTGGAAGGCGCTCGCCTTTGCCGCCTTCCTGCCACTGACGCTGCGCACCCGGCTCCGGATCGAGGCGCTGCTGCTGTTCATGATCCTGTCGGCGGCCTCGATCATCATCGTCGGCGGGATCAAGACGATCGCCAGCGGCGGCGGCGGCTATGGTCAGCTGAACCTGATGGTCGACAATAATTCGGGGCTCTACGAAGGCAGCACGATCAGCGCGGTCGCGGTTGCGATCATCCCGATCATTATCTGGTTCATGCGCTACGGGACGATCTTCAAACCCGACTGGCGCGTCCGCGGCTTCTGCGTCGCGCTCGTCTTCGCCTGCCTGCTGATCCCGGTCGGCACCTCGACGCGCACCGGTCTGCTCTGCATCGCGCTGCTCGCGGTCCTGTCGCTCCGCGTCGTCAGACGCAAGGCGCTGTATCTGGCGGGGCTGACCGCACTCGGGCTGATCGCCATCCCCTTCCTGCCCTCGACCTTCACCGACCGCATGAACACGATCAAGACCTACCAGGCCGACGAATCCGCCTCGACCCGGATCGCGGTGTGGCAGTGGACGATCGACTATGCCAAATCGCATCCGTTCGGCGGTGGGTTCGAGGCCTATCGCGGCAACCGCATCCGCTACGACCTCGCCGGCACCGGTGCTGCGACGCCGGGTCGTGTCGAGGAAGACAAGGCGCGCGCCTATCACAGCGCCTATTTCGAGATGCTCGGCGAACAGGGCTATTTCGGTCTCGCGCTATGGCTGGTCCTTAATCTCGGCGGCCTCGTCCGGATGGAGATTTTGCGCCGCCGCTACCGCGATCCGGAAGGGCAGTTCGCCTGGGCCGGCCCGCTCGCCGCCGCATTGCAGACCGGCCATCTCGTCTATCTGCTCGGCGCGGCGTTCATCGCCATCGCGTTCCAGCCGTTCATCTACATGCTGATCGGCGCACAGATCGGGCTCGACACCTATCTCGGGCGCAAGCGCCGCGAGGCGAGCTTCCGGCCGATGCGTCGCCCTACGCGCACGCCCCTGCCCGCATGACCGAACTCCGGGCGCTGACCGGCGCGCGCGGCGTCGCCGCCTGGTTCGTCGTGCTGTTCCATCTCCGCGCCGCGCTCGGCGTGTCCGACGGCGTGCAGCGGTTTCTCGCCAAGGGCTATCTCGCGGTCGATTTCTTCTTCCTTCTCTCGGGCT
Organism: Sphingomonas sp. FUKUSWIS1; assembly: GCF_000733135.1. NCBI lineage: Bacteria > Pseudomonadati > Pseudomonadota > Alphaproteobacteria > Sphingomonadales > Sphingomonadaceae > Sphingomonas > Sphingomonas sp. FUKUSWIS1. Next base: position 43,528 of record NZ_JPJC01000175.1, on the reverse strand, counting down.
TCGTGATCTGGCTGAGCTATGCCAACCGGATCGCCGTGCAGCGCTGGCGCGCCATCCCCGGCTTCCTGCGCCGCCGGGTCGCGCGGATCTGGCCGCTCCACCTCGTCATGCTCGGCTTCGCGCTGCTGATCGTCGCCGCGCTGGCGCTGACCGGACGCCCCCCTGACCCGCGCTTCCCGCTCGACCGCTTGCCGGTGCATATCCTTCTGCTCCAGAACTGGCCGATGACGCGCGACTGGTTAGGCATCACCGCGCTCGACTGGAATGATCCCGCCTGGTCGATCTCCAGCGAGATGTTCGCCTATCTCGTCTTCCCGCTGCTGCCGCTCGTCATCGACTGGCGACGCGTCCCGACACCGGGCCTGATCGCAGCGATCGCCGTCGCGCTGGGCTTGCTCGCTTACGTGATGCGATCGAACGGCATGGCGACGCTCGGCCAGGCGATCCCCTGGTTCGGCATCCTGCGCTGCGTCACCGAATTCGGCGCAGGCACAGCGGTCGCAGCTTTGTGGCTACGCCACCGCGAGCAGCCCCGGCGCGCACTCATCGCGGCAGTGTGTGTCAGCGGCCTGGGCTTTGCGAGCTTTGCTAGCGGCCTTCTGAACGAGATCGTCGCGGTGCCGGCCGCACTCGCGGCGCTGCTGCTCGCGCTCGCGCTGACCTCGAGCCGGCGCCGCAACCCGCTCGCCTCATGGCCGCTGCACCGGCTCGGCGAGATCAGCTTTGCGACCTATCTCAGCCATTCATTGCTCTGGACCGCGTTCAAGATGGCGTTCGTCGCCAGCGCGGTCGCGGTCCCGCCGTTCCTGATCGGCGCGCTTCTCATCGCGATCCTGCTCGCCTCCCTCGCGCTGTACCACGGCGTCGAGCGGCCCGCGCAGGCCTGGATCAACCGCTTCGGACAAGCAGCAAAAAGGGGCCAGCAAACACGCTGACCCCCGGTATCTCTTCGTGTCTGGCCGTCGAGCGTCAGTCGACCGGCTCGTCCGCCAGCTCTTCCTCAAGCGCGGCGATGATCGCCTTGTTGAACGCGGGGATGTCGTCGGGCTTGCGGCTGGTGATCAGATTGTCGTCGACCACGACCTCCTCATCGACCACGTCCGCGCCGGCATTCTCCAGATCGGTGCGGATCGACGGAAAGCTCGTCAGCCGGCGCCCGTCGATCACGTCCGCCTCGGCCAGCAGCCAGGGCGCATGGCAGATCGCCGCGACGATCTTGCCGTCCTCCATGAACTCGGTGATGATCTCGATCGCGCGCTCCTGGACGCGCATCGCGTCCGGGTTGGCGACGCCGCCGGGCAGCACCAGCGCGTCGTAATCGTCGGTATCAACCTCGTCGAGCGTCAGCTCGGGGGTGATCGTCTCCGCCTTGTTGATGTCGCCCTTCATGCCCTGGATCGGGTCGGTCTTGATCGACGCGAGCGTCACCTTCGCGCCCACCGCCTCGAGCGCCTTCTTGGGTTCGAACAGCTCGACGGTCTCGAAACCGTCGGTGGCGAGGATCAGAATGCGTGCCTGGGAAAGATCGGCCATGTCATGTCTCCAGTGAAATCCCGTGCCCCCTCAACCCCGCGCCGCGCCGGTCGTTCCGGAACGATGCGCCCGCCCGAACATTTCGAATGTCGGCCGGAAGGAACGACGCATTGCCCAGCAGACTCGTATATTCAGATGACAGCAAGCCCGGCATTTCCCGCCGCAAGATTCGCGCCGGCTGGGGCTATTGGGACGCATCGGGCACCCGCATCACCGACCGTGACGAGATCGACCGGCTGAACGCGGTCGGCCTGCCCCCCGCCTACAGCAACGCCTGGTTCTGCCCGAAGCCCAATGGTCATATCCAGGCGGTCGGCTGGGACGAGAAGGGTCGCAAGCAATATCGCTATCACGCCGGCTTCCGCGAGGCGCAGGACGCCGCGAAATATGAGCGCTGCGCCGATTTCGGTCTCGCTCTCCCGAAGCTGCGCAAGGCGGTCGAGGCCGATCTGCGCAAACGCTCGCTCAGCCGCGACCGCGCCGTCGCCGCGGTCCTCCGCCTGCTCGACGGCGGGCATATCCGCATCGGGAACGAGGCCTATGCCGCCGCGAACGAAAGTTTCGGCGCGACGACGCTCCGCAAGCGCCACGGCGCGGTGAAGGGCGCCACGCTCCGGCTCGAATATAAGGGCAAGTCGGGCAAGATGCGCACGCTCAAAATCACCGATCGCTCGCTCAGCAGCTTCGTGAAGAAATGCCAGGACCTCGACGAACAGCATCTCTTCGCCTGGCTCGACGATGACGGCGTCGCGCATCCCGTCACGTCGAGCGACGTCAACGCCTATATCCAGGCGGTCACCGGGACCGACTTCACCGCCAAGCACTTCCGCACCTGGGCCGCCAGCGTCGCCGCGTTCGAGGCACTCGCCTCGGCAGAGCGCGATCTCAGCCTGAAGGCGATGCTCGAGCCGGTCGTCGCGCGGCTCGGCAACACGCATGCCATCGCGCGCAAGAGCTATGTTCACCCCGCCCTGATCGACCTCGTCAAACAGGGCCAGTCGACCTTCCGCAAGGCGCTCCGCCTGCCGCGCGCCAAGCGCTATCTCAGCCGGGAGGAATGCGGCCTGATCGCCTTTCTCGAGGCCGGCACCCCCGCGACCATCACCGTCGCGGCCTGACGAGTATCCAGATGTCCAATACGAACAGCATCGCTAAAGCCCCCATCTTCAACGCGAGTGATGTCGGCAGCCAGGCACAGGGCTTCGTCACCGCCAGCCTCGCTTGGGTCCAGGCCTATTGGCTGCAGATCCTCATCGCGTTCGGCGCCGGCGCGCTGATCGTCCTCGCGCTCCACACCGCACGCCGCTTCGGCAGCCGGCTATGCGAACGCCCGCGCGCGCTCAACGGCTGGGGGATCGTCGTCGGCAAGGCGGTCTCGCGGACCAGCAACTTCTTCATCGTCATGCTCGCCGCCAAGCTCGTCGACGGCTATTCCGCCGCACCGGGCGAGGTCGCGACCACGGTCAACTTCCTCTTCACCGTCGCCGCGGTATTCCAGGTCGCGGTCTGGGTGCGCGAGATCATCCTCGGCGCGATCGAGCACCGCACCCAGTCCGAACATTATTCGGGTGAGGCGCTGCTGTCGGCGATGGGGCTGATCCGCCTGCTCGTCACCTTCGTCGTCTTCGCGGTCGCGATGGTCGTCGTGCTTGACAATCTCGGCGTCAACGTGACCGGCCTCGTCGCGGGCCTCGGCGTCGGCGGCATCGCGATCGGTCTGGCCGCGCAGGGCATCTTCGCCGACCTGTTCGCCGCGCTCGCGATCATCTTCGACCGCCCGTTCCGCCGCGGCGATTCGATCAGCTACGACACCGCCTCGGGCAGCGTCGAGGCGATCGGCCTGAAATCGACGCGCATCCGCGGTATCGACGGCGAGGAGCGCGTGATCTCGAACAAGAACCTCCTCAACAAGGAGATCCTCAACAACACGCAGCGCAACCATCGCCGTGCGAAGTTCATCATCGGCGTTACCTATTTCACCCCCGCCGAAATCTGCGCGCGCATCCCCGACATGCTGAAGGACGTGGTCGAGGCGCAGGGCAAGATCTTCGTGCGTGCAGGCTTCACCGGCTTCGGCGCATCGAGCCTCGATTTCGAGGTCCAGTTCGACAGCGACGGCCCCGACTATGCCAGCTTCTACAACGGCCGCACCGCCGTCGGCATCGCGATCCTGCAGCGGTTCAACGACGACGAGATCGAGATCGCCTTCCCCACCCAGGTCAACCTCACCGCCGCCCCGGACGGGTCGATGGTGATGCCATTCCCGCAGGTGCAACAGGCGCGCGCGAATACACCATCCACCTGACGCCGCCCCCGGGTCTGACGGAACTCGCCACACCAACCCATTACCCCTCCCCGGCGAAGGCCGGGGCCCAGTTGGTGAGGCCGCAGTAACGGAACGCACCCGTCGTTACGCCCGTCCCCCAACTGGGCCCCGGCCTCCGCCGGGGAGGACGAACGAAGCGCGGCACGCCTGCTGCAAGGGGGAAGCCCACCCCCTCCGTCATCCCCGCGAAGGCGGGGATCCATATACTCAACGGATCGCGATACCCCCCACCGCCAGCCACTATGGATCCCCGCCTCCGCGAGCATGACGAGGCGAAGGTAAATAGGCCTAGAAAAGCCCCCTCAGATCCCCCCCTCATCCAGCGACAGCAACGTCGCATTCCCGCCCGCCGACGTCGTATCCACCGACACCGCGCGCTCCGCACAGAAGCGGTAGAGATAGCGCGGCCCGCCCGCCTTGGGCCCGGTCCCCGACAGCCCCTCGCCGCCGAACGGCTGCGATCCGACCACCGCACCGATCATCGACCGGTTGATGTACAGGTTGCCGACCGCCGCCTCGGCCTCGATCACTTCGGCGGCGCGCGCGATCCGGCTGTGCAGCCCCATCGTCAGGCCGTAGCCCTTGGCGTTGACCCGCGCGATCGTCTCGCTCAGCTTGCCCGCTTCCCAGGTCGCGACGTGGAGGATCGGCCCGAACCACTCCTCGTTCAGATCCTCGATCGCACCGATCCGCACCAAAGTCGGCGGCACGAACAGGCCATCTGCGGGCACGTCGAGCGTCTTGACGGTCTTCGCCGCCACCCGCGCGCGATACGCCATCAGCCGGTCATAGGCGGCCTGGTCGATCACCGGCCCGACATCGGTCGCCGGATCGCCCGCACGGCCGATCCTCAGCGTGTCCATCGCGCCCGACAGCATCTCGATCACGCCGTCCGCGATATCCTCCTGCACCAGCAGCAGCCGCAGCGCCGAGCAACGCTGCCCCGCCGAGCGGAAGGACGAGGCGATCACGTCCGCCACGACCTGCTCGGGCAGCGCGGTCGAATCGACGATCATCGCGTTGATCCCGCCCGTCTCCGCGATCAGCGGCACGATCGGCCGGCTGTCGTCCTCGAGCAGCGCGCGTGCGATCTTGCGCGCGGTCGCGGTCGACCCCGTGAACGCCACGCCCTGGATCCGCGCGTCCGCGGTCAGCGCCGCACCGACCTCCGGCCCGCCCGTGACGAGGACCAGCACGTCGGCCGGCACGCCCGCCTCATGCGCGAGTTCGACCGCCCGCGCGGCGATCCGCGGCGTCTGCGGCGCGGGCTTGGCCACCACTGCATTGCCCGTGACGAGCGCCGCCACCGTCTGCCCCAGGAAGATCGCCAGCGGGAAGTTCCACGGCGCGATCGTCGCCCAGACGCCGCGCCCCTCGATATGCAGCATGTTGCGCTCGCCCGTCGGCCCCGCCAGCTCGATCGGCTGCAGCTTCGCGCGCGCCTGCTGCGCGTAATAACGACAGAAATCGACCGCCTCGCGCACCTCGCCGATCGCGTCGGGGATCGTCTTGAACGCCTCCTGCACACAGATCGCCATCAGCTCGTCGCGATGCGTCTCGAGCAGATCGGCCAGCCGATCGAGACACGCCGCGCGCTCCTCGACGGGCGACCGCGACCAGCCCGGGAACGCCGCATGCGCGCGGGTGATGGCGGCCGTGACCTGATCCCCGCCCAACCCTTCTGCTCCCCCCCGGCGCAGGCCGGGGTCCAGTTGGGAAAGCTGCCGTGACGACGCGCCGTCCTCCGTCACACCACCGCCCCCAACTGGGCCCCGGCCTTCGCCGGGGTGGTACCCTGACGCAGCGACCGGCGCATTCACCACCTTAACAGTCGCCGCCAGCGTATCCACGTCACTCAAATCGAGCCCCGCCGAATTCCGGTGCCCGCCCGCCCCGAACAGGTCGACCGGCAACGGAATGCTCGGATGCCGCTTGCCCCCGACCGCGGCGATCTTCGCCACCGGATCCGCGAGGATCTCCCCCTCGGTCAGCCGCTCGTCCGCCAGCTGATGCACGAAGCTCGAATTCGCCCCATTCTCCAGCAGACGCCGGACGAGATACGCCAGCAGGTCGCGGTGCCCGCCGACCGGCGCATAGACGCGGCAGTGATAGCCATTCTCCTGCACCAGCCGCTCGTACAGCCCGTCGCCCATGCCGTGCAGCCGCTGGAACTCGAAATCGCGGCTGTTGCCCGCCCATTCCATGATCGTCGCGACCGTCAGCGCATTGTGGCTCGCAAAGGCCGGCCGGATATTCTCCGCCGCCAGCATGTCCTTGGCGACCGCCAGATACGACACGTCGGTCGCCGCCTTGCGCGTGAACAGCGGATAGTCCGCCAGCCCCTCGACCTGCGTCCGCTTGATCTCGCTGTCCCAGTAGGCGCCCTTGACCAGCCGCACATTCATGATCCGGTCGAGCCCGTTCGCCCATGCGATCACCGGCCGCGCGCGCTTGCCATACGCCTGCACCGCCATGCCGAACCCGTCCCAGCCCTTCAGCGACGGCAGCCCGGCGACCGTGCCGATGATGTCGAGGCTCATCTCGAGCCGCTCGGACTCCTCCGCATCGACGGTCAGCGCAATGCCCTTCGATGCGGCCTGCGCCGCCAGTGCCTCGAGCATCTCGGTCAGCGCGGGCACGCACTCGCTCCACCGCGCGACCTCGTAGCGCGGGTGCAGCGCCGACAGCTTGACCGAGATCGAATGCCCCGCCGCCGGATCGCGCCCGACCGCATCGACCGCACCAACATAGGCCTGGAAATAGCGCTGCGCATCGGCATGCGTCCGCGCCGCCTCGCCCAGCATGTCGAAGCTCGCGGTGAAGCCCTTGTTCTCGGGCCGCCGCATCCGCTTCATCGCCTCGTCGATGGTCCGGCCCATCACGAAGATCTCGCCCATCATCTTCATCGCGGCACCCACCGCCTGGCGCACGAACGGCTCGCCAGCACGGCTGATCAGCCGGCGCAGCGGCCCGGTCGCGCCCTCGCCGACCAGCACGCGGCCGACCACCAGCCCCCAGGTCGCCGAATTGACGAGCTTCGAATTCGACTTGCCCGCGTGCGCACGCCAGTCGGCATCGCCCAGCTTGTCCGCGATCAGCAGGTCCGCGGTCTCGGGATCGGGCACGCGCAGAAACGCCTCGGCCAGCGAGAGCAACGCGACCCCTTCCGACGAATTCAGCCGATATTCCTGAAGGAACTGGTTCACCCAGCCCTTGCTCTGCGCCGCGCGAAGGTCGGCGAGCAGGCCGAGCGCATGCCCCATCACCCGCTCTCGCGAATCCGAATCGAGCGCGGCACGCTCCAGCAGCGGTTTTAGAACATCGGGTTCGCTTGCGCGGTACAGCTTTGCCATGGTGTTACGGGCATTGGACGTTACGGCAGTCGACATTTTCCAGCTTCCGGTTGGGTGAGGCTTGCGGTCGGCCAGCCTGTACGCCTAGAGACGTCGCTGCGCTTAGCGCCAAACAGGCTAGGAGGGGAATGCCGTGGCGACGATCACCACCGCCGAGATGCAGAACCGCGTCGGCACCGAGACGCTGTCCGACTGGGTCGAGGTCACGCAAGGCATGATCGACAAGTTCGCCGACGCCACCGGCGACCATCAGTTCATCCATATCGATCCCGCCCGCGCGGCCCAGACCCCGTTCGGCGGGACGATCGCGCACGGCTTCCTCACGCTCTCGCTGATGCCGCTCCTGTCGTCGAAGATCCCCGACGCGCCGACCATCGAGGGCGCGAAGATGGGCGTCAATTACGGCGGCAATTCGGTCCGCTTCCTCACGCCCGTCCGGTCGGGATCGAAGGTCCGCGGCCGCTTCAAGCTGCTGTCGTTCGACGAGAAGCGCCCCGGCCAATGGCAGCAGACCAACAGCTTCGCGGTCGAGATCGAGGGCCAGGACAAGCCCGCCCTGATCGCCGAATGGATCAGCCAGGTTTTCGTTTGATACCGCTCCCCTCCCGCTTGCGGGAGGGGACTTCAGAAAAAAGGATAGCATCATGCGTTCAGCCGTCATCGTTTCCACCGCCCGTACCCCGATCGGTCGCGCCTATCGCGGCGCGTTCAACAACACCCCCGCGCCGACGCTCGCCTCGCATTCGATCAAGGCCGCGGTCGAGCGCGCTGGCATCGACGGGGGCGAAGTCGACGACGTCGTCTTCGGCTGCGCGCTCCAGCAGGGGCATCAGGCGGGCAACATCGCGCGCACCTCGCTGCTCCGCGCCGGGCTGCCGACGACGGTCAGCGGCATGTCGCTCGACCGTCAGTGCGCCAGCGGGCTGATGGCGATCGCTACCGCCGCCAAGCAGATCATCACCGACCAGATGGACATCACCATCGGCGGCGGGGTCGAGAGCATCAGCCTCGTCCAGACGCCGCAGATGCGCGTCGCCCCCGATCCCGAACTGCTCGCGATGCACCGCGACGTCTATATGCCGATGCTCCAGACCGCCGAGGTCGTCGCCAAGCGCTACGGCATCACGCGCGACGCGATGGACGCCTATGCGCTCCAGTCGCAGCAGCGCACCGCCGCCGCGCAGGCCGCGGGCTATTACGACGCCGAGATCGTCCCCGTCACCGCGAACATGGCGATCGTCAACAAGGAGACCAAGGACGTCACCTACAAGGAGGTGACGATCGCCCGCGACGAGGGCAATCGCGCCGACACGACGCTCGAGGGCCTCCAGTCGCTGAAACCCGTGATGGGCCCCGACATGACGATCACCGCGGGCAATGCCAGCCAGCTGTCCGACGGGTCGTCCGCCTCGGTGCTGATGGAGGAGAAGATCGCGTCGCAGCGCGGGCTCCAGCCGCTCGGCCGCTATATCGGCATGGCGGTCGGCGGCACCGAACCCGACGAGATGGGGATCGGCCCGGTCGTCGCGATCCCCAAGCTGCTCAAGCGCTTCGGCCTCAAGATGGACGATATCGGCCTGTGGGAGCTGAACGAGGCGTTCGCGGTCCAGGTCCTCTATTGCCGTGACACGCTCGGCATTCCCGACGAGCTGCTCAACGTCAGCGGCGGCGCGATCTCGATCGGTCATCCCTACGGCATGACCGGCGCACGCGCGACCGGCCATGCGCTGATCGAGGGCAAGCGCCGCGGCGCAAAGCATGTCGTCGTGACGATGTGCGTCGGCGGCGGCATGGGCGCGGCGGGCCTGTTCGAAGTCCTGTGATGCTCGCGGGGCGGCGGTGGCAACCATCCTCCGCCCCGCCCGTTCTCTGTGGCAATCCAAGCCAATAGGAGAACGACGATGGCCGACAAGGATACCCCGCAGGAAGTCGCGAACACCTTCCTCGACAAGCTGAAGTCCAGCCCGTTCGTGATGATCGGCCTCGACGACGGCCAGCATTCCGAGCCGATGACCGCGCAGCTCGACGACGATCAGCCAAACGTGCTGTTCTTCTTCGCCGGTCGCGACAACCGCATCGCCAAGGGCGGCGCGGCAATGGCGCAGTTCGTCGGCAAGGGGCATGATTTCTTCGCGTGCATGGCCGGCACCGTCTCGCAGATGAACGACCGCACGCAGATCGACAAGCTGTGGAACAACCAGGTCGAGGCCTGGTTTCCAGGCGGCAAGGAAGACCCCAACCTCACGCTGCTGCGCTTCGACATCAACAGCGCGGAACTCTGGGAAACCGACATCTCGCTGACCGGACGCGTCAAGATGCTGTTCGGCGGCACGATCACGTCGAGCGAGTCGAGCAGCCACGCGGTCGTCGACTCGGTCGGCTGACCCAACTACCGATCGCGACCGCAGGTTATAGCACCGGCGGTCGCGATCGACCTTTATACTGGCGGATCCTTATCCGTTCGCGGTGATGAACTCCTCGACCACCGGCGCGATCGTGTTGCGCCAGCGCGATCCGTTGAAGATCCCGTAATGGCCGGCCCCCTCGGCGATCAGATACCGCTTCTTTGCCTCGGGAAGAGCGGTCGCCAGCGACAGCGCCGCCTTGGTCTGCCCCAGCCCCGAAATATCGTCGCGTTCACCCTCGATCGCCAACAGGCCGATATCGGTGATCGCCGCCGGATCGACCGGCCGTCCACGGTGCGTCAGCAGGCCACGCGGCAGCGCGTGGGACTGGAACACCACGTCGATCGTCTGCAGATAGAATTCGGCGGTCATGTCGCAGACCGAGCGATATTCCTCGTAGAACCCCTTGCTCGCCATCGCGCTCTCGCCGTCGCCCTGGACGAGATGCTTATACATCTCCCAGTGCGAGACCATGTGGTTGCCGAGGTTCATCGACATGAAGCCGGCCAGCTGCAGGAAGCCCGGATAGACCTTGCGCCCCGCGCCCGGATAATTGGCCGGCACCGTCGCGATGACATTCTGTTCGAACCACGTATGCGGACGCTCGGTCGCCAGCGTGTTGACCGCGGTCGGCGCCTCGCGCGTATCGACCGGCCCGCCCATCAGCGTCAGCGTCTTCGGCCGGCACGGATTGCCGTCCGCGCTCATCAGCGCCGCCGCGGCATAGCAGGGCACCGACGGCTGGCAGACCGCCAGCATATGCGTGCCGCCCTGCCCCTCGTTCGCGCCGATCGCCTCGAGGAACGCGATCACGTAATCGATATAATCGTCGAGATCGAACCGTCCGGCGGACAGCGGAACGCTGCGCGCGTCGCGCCAGTCGGTGATGTACACATCGGCGAACGGCAGCATCCGCTCGACCGTGCCGCGCAGCAGAGTCGCATAATGCCCCGACATCGGCGCGACGATCAGCATCTTGGGTCCGCCCTCGACGCCCTCCCGCACGAACCGCTTGAGCTGGCCGAAATCCTTGCGCAGCACGATCTCCTCGCGGACCGCGACTTCGCGTCCGTCGATGATCGTGTGGTCGAGGCCGAACGCCGGCTTTCCGCGAGTCGCATTGACGTGCGCGAACACCTCCAGCGCCGATCCGACGACCGCGCCGCCGCCCAAATAGGCGAATGGGTTTGCTGGATTGTTCAGCATTCCCGCCCCGAAACTGGCCATTCTGCTGGCGCCTGCCATCATCGACCGCTGGAATTCATAGGCATCGTAGAGCATTCGGTATCCTCTACCCCGATAGGGGTTAACATTTCCGTAACGCAATTATGCCGTCGCGCAACGGGGCATTGATCGGATGCGCACGCGTTTCTGTCCCGCTCGGCCGCGCACGTCCCGTTTGTTCAACGACCCGGCCGTCATGCGGTTGCCGTTGAGCGTGACCCCCGCCGCTGCTAGGCGATCCGCCATGGCCAAGCCGATACTCGACGAAAAGACGCCCCGCCGGATCGGCGACCTTGCAATGGTGTGGCGACACGCCGCGAACTACCCGCGCCAGATCACCTTTGCGGGACTCGCGCTGGTAACCACCTCGGCCGCGACGATCGGCATACCCTACGGCTTCAAGCGCGTGATCGACCGCGGCTTCGGCCCGGGCGCGAGCGGATCGGTCGGGACCTCGTTCCACTATCTGCTCATGATCGTCGTCGTGCTCGCGGTCGCGACCGCGGTGCGCTTCTATTATGTGTCGTGGCTTGGCGAACGGGTCGTCGCGGACATCCGCACCACGGTCCAGCGTCACCTGCTCACCCTGACGCCGCGCTTCTTCGAGGAAAATCGCCCGTCGGAGATCGCCTCGCGGCTGACCTCGGACACTGCGCTGATCGACCAGGTCGTCGGCAGCACCGTCTCGATCGCGCTGCGCAACACCTTCACCGGGGTCGGCGGGCTGATCTATCTGTTCGCGATCTCGCCCAAGCTAGCCGGTCTGCTGATGATCGGCATCCCCCTGATCGTCCTGCCGATCGCGCTGCTCGGCAAGCGCGTCCGCAATTATTCGCGCACCTCGCAGGACCGCGTCGCCGATGTCGGCTCGATCGCCACCGAGACGCTCGGCGCGATGAAGGTCGTGCAGGCGTTCGGGCAGGAAGACCGCGAGGCGACCCGCTTCGGTGACGCGGTGCGCGCGACCTTTGCCGCGGCGCGTGCGCGGATCCTGTTGCGCGCGATCATGACCGCGATCGTCATCGGCCTGCTGTTCGGCTCGATCACGCTGGTGCTGTGGGAAGGCGCGGTCGACGTCGCCGCCGGGCGGATCAGCGGCGGCGCGATCGCCGCCTTCGTCCTGACCGGCGGGATCGTCGCGGGCGCGTTCGGGGCGCTGACCGAGGTTTACGGCGATCTGCTGCGCGGCGCGGGTGCCGCCGGGCGGCTGTCCGAACTGCTCCGCGAGACGCCCGAAATCGCGCCGCCCGCCACGCCCGTCGCGCTGCCGCAGCCGTCGCGCGGTGCACTCGCCTTCGAGGGCGTCCGGTTCCATTACCCCACCCGCCGCGACGTCGCGGCGCTCAACGGCTTCTCGCTCGACATCAAACCGGGCGAGACGGTCGCGGTCGTCGGCCCCTCGGGCGCGGGCAAGACCACGCTGTTCCAGCTCGTCCAGCGCTTCTACGATCCCGATGCGGGTCGCGTGACGCTCGACGGCGTCGACCTGCGCGACGCCGATCCCGCCGCGGTCCGCGCCCGGATCGCGATGGTGCCACAGGAAACCGTGATCTTCGGTGCGTCGGCGCGGGACAATCTCCGCTATGGCGACTGGACCGCGACCGACGACCAGCTCTGGGCCGCCGCCGAGGCCGCCAACGCCGCCGAATTTCTCCGCAAGCTGCCCGAAGGACTCGACACCTTCCTCGGCGAAGGCGGCGCGCGGCTGTCGGGCGGCCAGCGCCAGCGCGTGACGATCGCGCGCGCGCTGCTCCGCGACGCGCCGATCCTGCTGCTCGACGAGGCGACCAGCGCGCTCGACGCGGAGAGCGAACGGCTCGTCCAGGAGGCGCTCGAACGGCTCATGGCGAACCGCACCACGCTCGTCATCGCGCACCGCCTCGCGACGGTCCGCGCCGCCGAACGGATCATCGTGATGAACGACGGTCAAATCGTCGAGGAGGGCTCGCACGGGGCGCTGATGACCAACAGCGGCCTCTATGCACGGCTCGCGAGCCTGCAGTTCAACGACGCGGCCTAGCCCTTCGGCGATTTCGCCCGCCTGGGCTTGGGCAGCGGCAGCTCGGCGGCCGAGATCCGGACGATCTCGGCCATCCAGTCGGCATCGTCCCAGCGATCCGCGTCGATCACCAGACAGGGTTTCGCCCCCGGATAGGGCGATGCCTCCTCGATCGCCGCGCCGTCGCTGCCCGCGAACGCGCGCCCGCCCGGGGTCGGCTTGAGGAACAGCCGGTCGTCGCAGATCAGCGCCACCATCCGCCCGTCGCAATAGACGCCATATTCGCCGAACACCGGCCGCGCGGCGACCTCGCCCGCCGCGGCGATCTGCTCGACGATGAACGCGACGATGCTCGGGTCGGAGGCCATTGCCCGATCCTGACAGATCCGCCCCGCCTTGACGAGACGCGGCGTTTCGCTTGCGAGGCGGCGTCGGTCGGGGCAGACTTGCGGCAAAACGGGAGATGGACATGCGCGACTTCGACATCGTCATCTATGGCGCGACCGGCTTCACCGGCCGGCTGGTCGCCGAATATCTGGTCCAGACCTATCCTACCGGCCTGACCTGGGCGATGGCCGGGCGATCGCGCGCCAAGCTCGAGGAGGTTCGCGACCTGATCGGCGCGCCCGCGGACACGCCGCTCATCACCGCCGACTCGGACGATCCGGCAAGCCTGCGCGCGATGGTCGAGCGCGCGACCGTCGTGATCTCGACCGTCGGGCCGTATCAGCTCTACGGCTCCGACCTCGTCGCCGCCTGCGCCGCATCGGGCACCGCCTATGTCGATCTGTGCGGCGAACCCGCCTGGATGCGGCACATGATCGACGCGCACGAGGGAGAGGCCACGCGCACCGGCGCCCGGATCGTCTTCTCCTGCGGTTTCGACAGCATCCCGTTCGATCTCGGCGTGCTCACGCTCCAGGAGGCGGCCAGGGCACGCTACGGCAGTCCTGCGCCGCGCGTGAAGGGCCGCGTCCGGACGATGAAGGGCACCTTCTCCGGTGGCACCGCGGCCAGCCTCAAGGCGACGCTCGCCGCCGCCGCGCGTGATCCCGGTATCGTCAAGCTGCTGACGAGCCCGTTCGCACTCACCCCCGGCTTCACCGGGCCGCATCAGCCGAGCGGGCTGATCCCCGAATATGACTCGACGCTCCAGACCTGGGTCGCGCCGTTCGTGATGGCGCCGATCAACACCAAGAACGTCCACCGCACCAATTTCCTGCTCGGCGAGGCCTATGGCGCGGACTTCGTCTATGACGAGATGATGGTCGCGGGGCTCGGCGACATGGGCAAGGCCGCGGCGGAGGCGATCGCGAAGTTCAATCCCTTCGCCGGCGACAAGGGCCCGAAGCCCGGCGAAGGCCCCTCCAAGGCCGAACGCGATGAAGGCCATTACGACCTGCTGTTCGCAGGGATCATGCCCGATGGCAGCCGCATCGACACGGTCGTGACGGGCGACCGCGACCCGGGCTATGGATCGACCAGCAAGATGATCGCGGAGGCGGCGATCTGCCTCGTCCGCGATGTCGCGGGCGATGGCGGCATCTGGACGCCGGGCGCGCTGATGGGCGCCAAACTGCGCGACCGGCTGATCGCGCATGCCGGGCTGACCTTCGTCACCAGCTGAGCGATCACGGCGTAAACGTTTGATATAAGGGTGATCGCGCCCTATCTGCACGGGGGATTACAAAGGACCCTCGCCTCGATGCTCGTCGGCCATTCCCTGTCGGACCCGAACGGTCTGCTACTGACGATGGACCAGACCGTCGAGGACCTGCTGCAGCGGCCGCTTAGCGAACTCGTCGGGCGGTCCTATGCCGACGTGACCCACCCGGACGACCGCGTCCGCAACATCGATCGGGTCACCATGCTCGCCCCCGGCGCGGGCCCGGTCTGCATCCGCAAGCGCTATCTCCAGCCCGGCGGTGCCGCGGTGTGGGTCGACGTCCATGTCTCGCGGCTCGACCGCGGGCTCGAGGCCGGCCGGCTCGTCGGCACGCTCTACCTTCCGCAAGCCAAGGCGCTCACCGCGGTGCCCGACGTCGTCATGCCCGAACGGCTCTGGCAGGTCGCGCTGAAGGTCGACCGGAGCCTGCGCCGACGACGCGAGCAACTGGGCGACGACCTGTTCGGCGACCATGCCTGGCTCGTGCTGGTGCAGATCTATCTCGCCGAGGCCGAGGGTCGGGTGATCGATGCGGCAACGCTGGGCGCGCTCGCTCTGCTCGATCCGTCGCGCACGCACCGCTGGATCGGCGCGCTCGCCGAAAAGGGCCTGGTCGAACGCCCGGACTGCAGCGCGGGCGTGATCCAGCTCACCGCCACGGGCCTCGCCAGGACCGAAACCCTGCTCGCCACCTACTCCGACTTGGCGTAACAGCGACGGCGCCATCTTCGATCCGGACCGTCCTGCCCATGCCTGCCGACCCCTTACCCGCCGCCGATCCTCTGGCGAGCCATCCCGAGTCCCTCGGACCGGTCCGCGTCGCCGCGCTCTACCGCTTCACGCCCTTTGCCGACATCGCCGCGATCAAGCCGCCGCTCGCCGCACTGTGCTGCGCGCAAGGGGTGAAGGGCACGCTGCTGCTCGCAGCCGAGGGGATCAACGGCACGATCGCGGGGACAGACGCGGCGATCGACACCGTGCTCGCGCATATCCGCGCACTGCCCGGCTGTGCCGCGCTCGACGTCAAGGATTCGCGCGCCGAAACGATGCCCTTCCACCGCATGAAGGTCCGGCTGAAGCGCGAGATCGTGACGATGGGCGAACCCGATATCGACCCGCTCGGCGATGTCGGCCGCTATGTCGAGCCCGGCGACTGGAACGCGCTGATCGCCGATCCGGACACGATCGTGATCGACACGCGCAACGATTATGAGGTCGCGGTCGGCAGCTTTGCAGGCGCGATCGACCCGAAGACGCGCAGCTTCCGCGACTTCCCCGCCTGGTTCCGCGACCACCGCGACCAACTGGTCGGCGATGGCCCGCCGCCAAGAATCGCGATGTTCTGCACCGGCGGGATCCGCTGCGAGAAGTCGACCGCGTTCCTGAAAGCGGAAGGGTTAGACGAGGTCTATCACCTGAAGGGCGGCATCCTCAAATATCTCGAAACCGTGCCCGAGGCCGAGAGCCTGTGGGAGGGCGAATGCTTCGTCTTCGATCAGCGCGTCGCGGTGGGCCACGGCCTCGCCCCCGGCACGCACGGCCTGTGCCACGCCTGCCGCATGCCCGTCAGCCCCGCCGACCGCGCCTCGCCGCTTTATGTCGAGGGGATCAGCTGCCCCGCCTGCCACGACGCCCGCGACGCGACCCAGCGCGCCGGCTATGCCGAACGCGAACGCCAGATGCGCCTCGCCGAAGCCCGCGGCCAGACGCATGTCGGCGCGGTCCTCCCGCAGACGCACGCGGATGACGACGGCCAAACCCACCCGTCACCCTAAGGAACGTCCGGACCCACCCCCTTCCCGTCATCCTGACGAAAGTCAGGATCCAGAGTAACGGGCGGCACCTTCATGGCTCTGGATCCTGACTTTCGTCAGGATGACGACGTTCAGGCGGCGGATCCCAACCCGTGCGAACCCTCAGCAAACCGCGCCGCCAGCGCCGCATTCCCCTGCGACATCGCCAGCGACGCCACGCTGTTCCCCGCCGCATCGACCACCGCCGGATCCGCACCCTGTTCGATCAGCAGGTCGATGATCGCCCCCTGATTGAACAGAGCCGCCATCATCAGCGCGGTCTGCCCGACGCCGTTGCGCCGGTTCACGTCCGCCCCCGCCTTGATCAGCATCCGCGCGATCGGCGTATAGCCCTTGAAGCACACCCCCATCAGCGCGGTATTGGCGGTGCTCGCCGGATCGCCATCGACCCGCGCGCCCGCGTCGAGCAGCAGCCGCGTCGTCGACTCCTGCGCATTGTAGCTCGCCAGCACGAGCGGCGTGTACCCCCGCGCATCGGTAACCTCGATATCGACCCCCGCCTGCAGCAGCGCGGGGATCATCTCGTCCCGCCCCATCCGCGCGGCGTCGAACATCAGTTCGACCAGCCGCTCGATCGGCGGCAATGGCGGCAGCTCACGTACGTCAGTCATCATTCGCCTCGATGATATGCGGGACGAAGCGCGCCATGTTGCGCGTCACCACCGTCTCATCCTCTCGAACGCCGATCCCCGCGGCTTCGTTGCCGACGATCCACGCCCCGATCACCGGATGCCGCCCGTCGAACACCGGCGGCGGCGCATAGGCCTGGAGGATAGCCCCTTCGGCACCATAGCCCTGGTCGAGAATGGCGGGCGTGCCGCCCTCCCCGCCGACGATCTCGACATTCGCACCCTCGCGCGAGAATAGCGGCTTGCGGACATGGCGCGGCCCCAGGATCTTCGCCGCCGGATCGCCGTCGAAGAACGCGGGCAGCAGGTTCGGGTGCCCGGGATGCCGCTCCCACAGCAGCGGCAGGATACCCTTGTTCGACAGGATCGATTTCCACGCCGGCTCGATCCAGCGCACGTCCGCGCGCGACAGGTTCGGCGCATAGGGTTCGCGCAGCATGAACTCCCACGGATAGAGCTTGAACGCCGCCTGCACTTCGAAGCCTTCGGGGTCGACGAACCGGCCATCGGCGGCGAGGCCGATATCCTTCATCTCGACGAACTTGGGCTCGATCCCGACCTGGCTCGCCAGATCCTCGAAGAACCGCACCGTCTGCCGGTCCTCGATCGCGGTCGCATCGGCTGCGAAATGGACGAAGCCACCGCTCGGGAACAGCGCGCGGAAGCGTTCGCGCAGCTTGTCGAACAGGCTGTTGAACTGGTCGGTCCCCGCCGGCATCGCCCCGCTCGCGAGCAGGTCTTCGAGCCACATCCACTGGAACGTTGCGCATTCGAACACCGATGTCGGCGTGTCGGCATTATATTCGTAGAGCTTGGCCGGCCCCGTCCCGTCATAGGCGAAGTCGAACCGGCCATAGAGCGACGGCTGGCGCGTCCGCCACGTCTCCGCGACGTAATTCCACTGCTCGCGCGGGATCGCGAGCCGCTCCATCAGCTGCTGGTCTCGGACCACCTCGTCGACCAGTTCGAGGCACATCGCGTGCATCTGTTCGGCCGCGGGTTCGAGATCCTCCTCGATCTCCGCCAGCGTGAAGGCATAGGCGGCGCTCTCGTCCCAATAGGGTTCGATTGCGTCGCCGACCGCCGTGCCGTGATAGACGAACCCGATCGCGTCGGCCCGTTCGCGCCAGTCGCCGCGCGGGTCGACCGCGATCCGGCGCATCAGTTGTCCTGCGTCTTGCTGTCGTCGCGCTGCTCGATCCGCAGCGTCTGCCCGAGCTGGTCGGTCTTGGGCGCGGTCAGCCGGGCGAGCACGTCGTCCGCGGACGACTGACCCGGCAGGATCCCCGCCTGGCGCAGCTTCTCGTCGAGATCCGCGCCGGTGCGCCGATCCTCCAGCTCGCCGGCCGCCTTGATGCGCTCGCCGCGGATCGCCTGCCGCTCGCGAATCCGCGCGAGGCTGTCCGCCGCGGAGCCCAGCTTGTTGCCCGCGCCGATGCTGCCCGATGCGACCGTCGCCTGTGCCTTCTGCACCGACTCGTTGACCTTGACGACCTCGACCTCGCGGCGGAGCTGCTCGATCTTGCGGTCGGTCTGCGCGACCGCGGTGTGGATCTGCTCCTCGGCGGCGCGCATGTCCTCGACCTGCGGGCTCTTCAGCGCGATGTCCTGTTCGAGATCGGCGATCCGCTGCGCGACCTGCCGCGCGAGATCCATATTGCCCTTCTCGACCGCGATCCGCGCCGAGGCCTCGTATTTCGCGGCCTGCGCGCGGAAGCTCTCGACCTCAGTCTCGAGGATGCGACGGCGGGCGACCAGCCCGGCCAGGTCGTCGCGCGCTTTCCCTTGCGCCTTGTCCGCGTCGCGGATTTCCTGGTCGAGGATCCGCAGGGCGTTCGCGTCGACGACCGCCGCGCCGGCTTCATGCGCGCCCGCCCGGCCGAGGGTGAAAATCTTGCTCCAGATGGCCATGCCAGTCTCTCCGTATGATGCTTTGGGTCAGGCGGCGGGGATCTGCGCGTTGCGCAGGTCGGTGGCCGCATCGATCGCGTTCTCGGCCAGCGTGCGCAGCTCGATCACGATCGTGTCGAGCCGGCTCGACGTCGCGAGTTCGCCGAACAGTTCATAATAATCGCGCCCCTCGACGCTGCCGATCCCGAAGTTCGACAGCGGCACCAGCTTCTGCGTTTTCAGCAGGAACGCGTTGAACGCCGCCTGGTCCTCCTGCTCGTCGCACGGCCAGAGCAGGGTCGAGGCCGAGATCTGCGCCTCGCTGACATTGACGAACAGTTCGAGGTCGCCATGCTCGTGCATCGTGACGAGCAGGATCGGATCCGCCCCCTCGACGATACGGACGCTCAACTCCCCCGTTTTCGCAGGCTCGGACGTATCGAGCGCGGCCTTCAGGCTGCGGACGGTCCAGATGTCGGTCAATGCAAGAACTCCCGTGCTTGTCGCGTGCCCGCACACATAGGCGTCGGCGAAGGGCGCGCCAATGGCGCTTTGCGAGCATCGCCGCTTTCGCCTATGCACAGGCCGAACCATAACGTGAGGATTGCATGTTCGATCGCCTGTTCGGCCGCAAGCAACCGCTTGAAGGCTCCGGACTTCCCGTCATCCGCAACGTCACGCTCGGCCGCACGGTGATCGTCGACCCGCTCGCCTGGCGCCGGTTCGGGTCGGAGCTGCTGTTCCCGTTCGACCGCGACACGCTGGTGATCGTCGCGCAGGGTCTCGTCGACCTCAACGAGGGCGGGTTCGTCCACCGGTTCTACACCGATGACGACATCATGTTCCAGGCGGTCTCGAACGACCGCGCGGGGCAGGACGTGACCGACGTCACGATCTTCGCGCCCTGGGACAGCGCCTACCCCTCCTCCGCCGCCGAACGCCCCGCCTGGAAGTCCCGGCTCAAGGCGCGCAGCTTCACCGCCGAGGGGCTCCCCGACTATGACCGCGTCTGGTTCGGCCCCGAGGCGAGCGAGCAGGAACCGGTGACCTTCTGGGAGGATCTCCACGACGACCGCGACGGCATCGTCGACCGCCGCATCTTCCAGACCTGCATGCTGTTCGGCCGCGACCTGCCGGGCGACGACGGACGCGAACTGCTGCTCGCGATCGACCAGGAGAATGAGGCGGGCGAGGTCTCGTTCGAGATCATGCTCGGCGTCGCACTGGAACTCGGCGAGTTCCGCGCCTAGCATCGTCGCATCAGCGTTCCGGGGGATTCAGATGATCGACTATTACAGCTTCGGCGCCAGCGCGGCGGCCTTCCTGATCGCGTTCGTCGCGGCCGGGCTCTTCACCATCGCGTTCAAGATCATCTTCCAGGCGACCACGCCCTATAACGAGAAGGCGCTGATCCGCGACGGCAATACCGCCGCGGCGATCACGCTGGGCGCGGCGCTGCTCGGCTATGTCCTCCCGCTCGCCTCCGCGCTGACGCACACCGTCACGCTGGTCGAGTTCGCGGTGTGGGCGGTGCTCGCAGGCGTGATCCAGATCGTCGCCGCGCTCGTCGTCCGCCGCCTCGTGATGCGCGACATTCACGACCGGATCGTGCGGGGCGATATCGCCGCCGCCACCTATATGGGCAGCATCTCGCTCTGCGTCGGCATCCTCAATGCCGCCTGCATGACGAACTGAGAGGCAAAGACATGAAGCGTTCCAGCTCGATCGTCCTCACCGGCCTGATCGCGGGCTCGGGCATCTCGCTGACCGCCTGCGACGGCGATGTCGGC
>NZ_JPJC01000175.1:20647-22764 GCF_000733135.1 Sphingomonas sp. FUKUSWIS1 | reverse complement strand
GGGGGCGATCCCCGCCGCGCAGTGCGACACCGCCTATGAACAGGCCAAGACCGACGCCGCCAAGACCGCACCACGGTTCGAGGACAAGCAGACCTGCGAGGAGCAGTTCGGTGCCGCGCAGTGCGAACCGCGCAACAATGGCAGCGGCGGCAGCTTCTTCACGCCGTTGCTGACCGGGTTCATCATCGGCCAGGCGCTCAACGGCGGCTATGGCTATCGCGGCGCACCGATGTACCGCGATCGTCAGGGCAATTATTATGGCGGCGCCGGCGGCCGCATCAGCCGCGATTACGTCACCGGCCGCACCCGCGTCGGCTCGGACGCCTTTACGCCTACCACGGCGCGTGCTCCCGCGCGGGTCCAGACCCGCAGCTCGGTGATCTCGCGCGGCGGGTTCGGCGGCGGCTTTGGCGGCCGCGGCGGCTTCGGCGGCTGACCCCTGATCCTCCCCCGCCAGGGGGAGGGCAGTATCTCAGGCGTCCCGCGGCACCCGCAGCATCGCCAGCGCCGCGACGCCCATCACCCCCGCCGCGATCAGCATCGCCCAGACCGGATCGCCCGGGAACACCGTCCGCATCACCTGCCCCATCACCGACGACACGATCAGCTGCGGCAGCACGATGAAGATGTTGAACAGCCCCATGTAAACGCCCAGCTTGGCCTGCGGCAGCGCGTTGGACAGCATTGCATAGGGCATCGTCAGAATCGACGACCAGGCGATCCCGATCAGCACCATCGACCCGATCAGCGCATGCGGATCGCGCAGGAGCAGGAACGACCCGAACCCCGCCGCCCCGCTCAGCAGGCCGAGGATATGCGCATTGCGCCGCCCGATCCGCCCCGCGAGCCACGGCATCACGAACGCCCACACCGTCGCCACGCCGTTATACACCGCGAACAGCACCCCGACCCAGTTCGCGCCGTCATTATACGCCGCACTCGCCGTGTCGGTCGTCCCGAACGCGCGCTGCGTGACGATCGGCGTGGTGTAGATCCACATGATGAACAGCGCCGACCAGGTGAAGAACTGGACGAGCGCGAGCCGCTTCATCGTCTGCGGCATGGTCGCAAGATCGCCGACGATCTGGCTGAGAACATTGGACTCTCTACCCGACCGGACGAGCGCGGCGCTGACCAGCAGTGCGATACCGAACGCGATCAGCCCGGCGCCGAGCAGATAGACCGGCTTGTCGAGCCCGAACCGCGCCACCGCCGCGATCACGATCGCCCCCAGCGCGATCCACACCGGCGCCAGCCGCGCGCCCGATCCGACCGGTGCCGCTATCGCCGGCCCCGCCTCGACCGCGCCGCCAACATGCTCGAACGCCGCCATCTCGTCGGGCGAATATTCCTTCGTCGTCAGCACCGTCCACAGCACCGCGCAGAACAGCGCCGCGGCACCCAGATAGAAGCCATAGCGCACCGATGGCGGGATCCCGCCCCCCGCCGCGGTGTTGGCGACGTGGAAGACGTCGGTCAGGATCAAAGGCGCCAGGCTGCCGATCACCGCGCCCGCGCCGATGAAGCCGGTCTGGAACGCATAGCCCGCGGTCCGTTGCCGACTGCCCAGCATGTCGCCGACGAACGCACGGAACGGCTCCATCGCGACGTTGAGCGATCCGTCGAGCATCCACAGCAGCGCCGCCGCAACCCACAGCACAGGCGCGTTCGGCATCCCCAGCAACGCGATGGTCGCCAGCACCGCACCGCCCAGGAAATAGGGTCGCCGGCGCCCGAGCCGCCCCCAGGTCCGGTCGCTGTAATGCCCGATCACCGGCTGGACGAGCAGCCCGGTCAGCGGCGCGGCGATCCACAGAAAGGCAAGATCGTCGACGCTGGTGCCGAGCGACTGGAAGATCCGGCTGACATTCGCATTCTGCAGCGCGAAACCGATCTGGATCCCGAAGAACCCGAACGAGATGTTCCACAGACCCCAGAAACCCTGACGCGGCTTCTCGCGCGTCACGCCGCAGCCTCGCCCGACGAGCGCCGTACGACCAGTTGCGTCGGCAGCACGATGCTCGTCACAGGCCGATCGTCGATCCGCGCTAGCAGCATCTCGACCAGCCGCCGGCCGCCCAGCACCGTGTCCTGCGCCACCGTCGTCAGCGGCGGAT
>NZ_JPJC01000175.1:0-20565 GCF_000733135.1 Sphingomonas sp. FUKUSWIS1 | reverse complement strand
GCGGGAATGTCGTCGAACCCGACGATCGCGACGTCGTCGGGCACGATCCGCCCCGCCCCCGCCAGCACCCGCATCGCCGACAGCGCGATCAGGTCGCTCGCCGCGACGATCGCATCGAACGCGACCCCGCGCGCGAGCAACGCCTGCGCCGCGCGCGTGCCGTCTTCCTCGGTGGTGATCGCGTCGACCTGCAAGTGCGGATCGGCATGTAGGCCATGTTCCTCGAGCGCCGCGAGATAGCCGCGGTGGCGGTCGTAGAATTCCGGATAATGATCGGTCGCATCCCCCAGGAACGCGATCCGCGTCCGCCCCTGCGCGATCAGGTGCCGCGTCGCCTCCGCACCGCCCGCGACATTGTCGCACCCGACGGTCAGCCCGGGCTGGTCGTGCCGCACCGATCCCCAGCGGATGAAATGCGTCCCCTGCGCCACGAGGTGATCGAGCCGCGCTCGATAATCCGCATAATCGCCATAGCCGAGCAGGATCAGCCCGTCGGCGCGGTGGCTGTCCTCGTAATCGGTATGCCAGTCGGACGAGAAATTCTGGAACGAAACGAGCAGGTCATAGCCATGATCGGCACACGCCCCCATCATCGCGCCCAGCATGCCCAGGAAGAACGGATTGACCTCGGTCTCGTCGGGCGTCGGATCGCGGAACAGCAGCAGCGCGATCGTCCGCGTCTTGCCGCTGCGCAGGTTCGATGCACTGCGGTCGACGGTATAGTTCAGCTGCTTGGCGATCGCCTCGATCCGCTGCCGCGTCGCCGGGCTGACCGTCGGGCTGCCACGCAGCGCGCGCGACACGGTCGGCTGCGATACGCCCGCGGCCTGCGCGATGTCGAACGACGTGGATTTGCGCTGGGCACTCAAGACAGGGATCCTCTCGGGGGCGCTCGGACGGCGTCGCCGTCGCAATCATCACTCCAGTTTGCCCGCAACGTCAACGCATTGGCCCCCGCGATCCGTGGCAAATCGGCAACACGGCCGGAACGGCCGCACTGAATACGTATGTCGATTGATTGGCTTTCGCGGGGCGGAATTCCATTGGAACGCCACACACGGCCCACGGCGCGAAAGATGCAGCGGGGCTTTCAGGGGAGTTGAACATGACGACGTCCAAGCGTTTCCCGGCATCTGCCGCGCATCACCTTTTCACCCTATCGGCCAGCGGCACCGCGCTCGCCGTGGCGCTCTTCGCCGCGTCGGTCGCCGACGCGCAGGTCGCGACCGATCCCGCCCCGGCCTCCGCCGACAACACCGTGTCGAGCGCACCCTCTACGCCCGCCCCGACCGTCGCGACGCAGGACGCCACCGCCCCGAGCAGCGGCCCCGCAGCAGAGTCCAGCGACGACATCGTCGTCACCGGCTTCCGCGCCAGCCTGCGCTCGTCGATCGCGGTCAAGCGCAACCTCGACGTCGTCGCCGAGATCGTCTCGGCAGAGGATATCGGCCGCCTGCCCGACGTCTCGATCGCCGAGTCGCTCGCCCGCCTGCCCGGCGTCACCTCGCAGCGTACCGGCGGCCAGGCGTCGGCGATCAACATCCGCGGCCTCAGCCAGGATCTCGTCTCCGCCACGCTCAACGGCCGCGAACAGGTCGCGACCTCGGGCAACCGCGTCATCGAATTCGACCAGTATCCGTCCGAACTCATCAACCAGGCCGCGGTCTACAAGAGCCCCAAGGCCTCGCAGATCGAGGGCGGCGTCGCCGGCAAGGTCGAGCTCAGCACCGCGCGCCCGCTCAGCATTCCCGGCAAGACGCTCGTCAGCGTCAACGTTCGTGGCGTCTATAACGACCGCGCCGGCCAGAACCCCGACGCCAGCGAATTCGGCTATCGCGGCAGCGCCTCGATCCAGACCAAGCTGCTCGACGACACGCTCGGCCTCGCGGTCGGCTATGCCCGTCTGAAGCAGGCGAACGTCGCGACGCGCTTCGTCGGCTATGATTACACCGCGACCGGCCAGAACGGCAGCCCGGCGATCCGCGACCTCGACGGCAACGGCCGCGCCGACGCGATCGGCTATGGCTTCGAGGCGGTCCAGTCGGGCGGCAACGAGACCCGCGACGGCGTCCTCGGCAGCGTCCAGTATGAGCCGACCGACACGTTCCGCGTCCTGCTCGACGGCTATTATTCGCGCTTCAAGTCGGACGTGTTCCGCCGCGGCATCCGGGTCGAGAACCTGCAGCAGACCAGCAGCAACCTCACCGACCCGACCGTCATCGGCAACACGATCGTCGGCGGCAACGCCTCGGGCATCCGCACCCGCACGATCCAGCAGAACGAGAACCGCCTCGACAAGCTCTACACCTTCGGCGGCAACGTCCAGAAGGACATCGGCCAGCTCACGCTGACCGCCGACGGCTCCTATTCGCGCGCCTCGAGCTTCTTCAACAATTCGGGTCTCGACGACAACGGCAACACGACCGCGACGCCGACGACGCTCAGCTACAAGCTCGACGGTCTGAACGTCGGCTCGTTCTCGACCAACGCCAACTACACCGACCCGGCCGCGAACACGTTCGAGGGCTTCTACATCGTCCCGCAGAAGGACACCGACCGCCTCTATGCGTTCGCCGGCAGCGCGCTGCTCAAGATCGACGGTCCGTTCCTCAAGTCGTTCGAGGTCGGCGGCCGCTATGGCAACCGCAAGGCGGAGCGGACGATCACCAGCTTCAACGCGTTCAGCTTCGCTGCGCCCGTCACGCTGACCGGCTCGAATTCGACGACCGCGGGCTTCAAGGGCAAGTTCTCGTCCTTCCCCGACTTCATCGTCGCCGATATCGGCAGCATCTTCGACTCGCAGCTCGGGCCCGACCGCGTCGTCGACCAGACCCAGGCGTTCACGCAGGACCAGAGCTTCACGATCGACGAGAAGACCTATGCCGGCTACGGCCAGCTCAACTTCGACACGATCGCCGGCTCGCTGCCGTTCAAGGGCAATATCGGCCTGCGCGTCGTCCATACCGACCAGAGCTCGTCCTCGACGATCTCGGACGGCGGCACCGGTCGCTACCTCAACACCCGTGGTCGCAAGTTCACAGACTGGCTGCCCCAGGCGAACTTCATCCTCGGCCTGACCGAGAACGACCAGGCCCGCCTGTCGCTCTCGCGCCAGATCTCGCGTCCGCGCTTCTTCGACTTCCGCAACTCGATCAGCACCAACCTGGTCAGCATCGGCGGCACCGCGGCGCGGCTCGACGGGTCGGGCGGCAACCCCGCGCTCCAGCCGTTCCGCGCCAACCAGTTCGACGCCACCTATGAGCATTATTTCGGCAACAGCGGCTCGCTCGTGCTCGGCGCCTTCTACAAGGACGTCCGCAGCTTCGTGATCGGCGGCGTCATCCCGAACTACGACTTCGCCGCCAACGGCATCAGCACCCCGCCGCTCGCCGGGACCGGCTTCACCAGCGTCGTCACGACCGGCAATCTGTTCGCACCGATCAACGGCAATGGCGGCTATGTCTATGGTTTCGAAGGCGCCATCACCAAGACGTTCGACTTCCTGCCGGCGCCGTTCGACGGCCTCGGCGCGGTGCTCAACATCTCGTACAACCAGTCCGACGTCAGCATCACCAACGCGATCAGCGGCAACACGCTCTCGCTGTCGCTGCCCGGCCTGTCGAAGATCGTCTCCAACCCGACGCTCTTCTACGAGAAGAACGGCTTCCAGACGCGCGTTTCGATGCGCTACCGCTCGAAGTTCGTCGCCCCGCAGTTCGGCCTCAGCGAGCAGATCGTGACCAATGCCGCCGAGACCGTGTTCGACGCGCAGATGAGCTATGAATTCCCGCAGGGCAGCCCGCTCGCCGGGATGACGCTGCTCGCGCAGGCTAACAACCTGACCGACCAGCCGACCCGCTCCTATTTCGGCCAGACCGCACAGACGGGCACGCTGCAATATTTCGGGCGCCAGTTCTATCTGGGTGCAAGCTTCCGCTTCTAACGACCTGTAATACCGCCGTCCGCCCGGGGTCATCCCGGCGGACGGCGACCCGGCGCCGGTGGCGCCGTCACCGATTCCGGTGCGAAAAGGACATCCGATGATCAAGAGCGTCGCCACCATCCTGGCAGGGTTGCTCGCGCTCTCGCCCGCCATCGCAGACCCCGGCCCGGCATCGCGGGCCGCACGCAAGCCGGTACCGGCGACCGACTATCGCGCGCGGCTGCCGCAGGACGAGGTCATCTATTTCGTCCTCCCCGACCGGTTCGAGAATGCCGATCCCGCCAACGACCGCGGCGGCCTCACCGGCGATCGCCGCGTCACCGGCTTCGACCCGACCGCCAAGGGCTTCTACCACGGCGGCGACCTCAAGGGTCTGACCAAGCGCCTCGGCTATCTCCAGCAGCTCGGCGCGACCGCAATCTGGCTCGGCCCGATCTTCAAGAACAAGCCCGTCCAGGGCGCGCCCGGCAAGGAATCCGCTGGCTATCACGGCTACTGGATCACCGACTTCACGCAGGTCGACCCGCATCTCGGCACCAATGCCGACATGACCGCGCTCGTCACCGCGGCGCATGCGCGCGGGATGAAGGTCTATATGGACATCATCATCAACCATACCGCCGACGTGATCCAGTACCGCGAATGCACCGAGGGCACCCCCTGCGCCTATCGCGACCGCGCCAACTACCCCTATCAGCGCAAGCTCGGCCTGCGCGGCAAGGCGATAAACCCCGGCTTCGCGGGCGACGCCGTCCGCACGCCTGAGAACTTCGCGCGGCTGACCGACCCCGGCTTCGCCTACACGCCCTATGTCCCTGCGAAGGAACGGACCGTGAAGGTCCCCGCCTGGCTCAACGACCCGATCTATTACCACAACCGCGGCGACTCGACCTTCACCGACGAGAGCTCGACGATGGGCGACTTCTCCGGCCTCGACGATCTCGCGACCGAGAACCCCCGCGTCGTGTCGGGCATGATCGACATCTTCGGCGGCTGGATCGACCGGTTCAAGGTCGACGGCTTCCGCATCGACACCGCGCGCCACGTGAACCCCGAATTCTGGCAGGCCTTCACGCCCGCGATGCTCGACCGCGCCAGGGCGAACGGCATCCCCAATTTCCACATCTTCGGCGAGGTCGCCTATGGGACGATGGATCCGGGCTATCTCGCGCGCTTCACCCGCGTCGACAAGCTGCCCGCGGTGCTCGACTTCGGCTTCCGCTGGGGCGTGACCGACGTCGTCGCGGGCAACAAGGGCACGAACGAACTCGCCGCTTTGTTCGACGGCGACGCGCTCTACGAACACGGCGCCGACACCGCGATGATCCTGCCGACCTTCCTCGGCAATCACGACCAGGGCCGCTTCGCGCGCGACGTCCGCCGCCTCAACCCGAACGCGAGCGAGGCCGAGGTGCTGGCCCGCGTCAAGCTCGGCCATGCGATGCTGCTGACGCTGCGCGGCGTGCCGACCATCTATTCGGGCGACGAGCAGGGCTTTGCCGGCGACGGCGACGACCAGGACGCACGCGAGGACATGTTCGCCTCGAAGGTCGCGGTCTATAACGACAACCGCCTCGTCGGCACCGACGCGACCACCGCGACCCCCAGTTTCGGTACGACCCACCCGCTGTTCCGCCAGATCGCCCAGCTCGCGCGCCTCCGCGTCGCGCACCCGGCGCTGACCCGCGGCCGCACGCTCGTCCGCGCGCGCGGCGATACGCCCGGCCTGTTCGCGGTCTCGCGCTTCGATCCCGTTACCGGCGCCGAGATGCTCCTTGCGTACAACACCAGCGCAAAGCCGCTGACCAGCGCGATCCAGGTCGAGACTCGCTCGACCCGCTTCGATACGCTCGCCGGCGCTTGCCCCGCGCGCGCGACCGCCCCCGGCAGCGTCACGCTGACCATCCCCGCCTTTGGCTATGCGGTCTGCGCCGCGGAGACCCGCTGATGCCCGACGATACGAGCCTGCCCGTGCACCGACCCTGGTGGAAGGGCGCGGTCATCTACCAGATCTATCCGCGCAGCTTTGCGGATTCCAACGGCGACGGCATCGGCGACCTGCCCGGCATCACCCGCCATCTCGACTATGTCGCGAGCCTCGGCGTCGATGCGGTCTGGCTTTCGCCCTTCTTTACATCGCCGATGAAGGACTTCGGCTATGACGTTGCGAACTACCGCGATGTCGACCCGATCTTCGGCACGCTGGCCGATTTCGACACGCTGATCGCGCGCGCCCACGCGCTCGGGCTGAAGATCATCATCGACCAGGTCTACAGCCACACCTCGGACGAGCATCCCTGGTTCGTCGAGAGCCGTTCGTCGCGCACCAACCCCAAGGCGAACTGGTATGTCTGGGCCGACGCCAAGCCCGACGGCAGCCCGCCGTCCAACTGGCAGTCGGTCTTTGGCGGCCCCGCCTGGACCTGGGACGCGCGCCGTCGCCAATATTATCTGCACAATTTCCTGAAGGAACAGCCACAGCTCCACCTCCATGACGCGGACGTTCAGGACGAGATCGTCGACACCGCAAAATTCTGGCTCGACCGCGGCGTCGACGGCTTCCGTCTCGACGCGATCAACTTCGCGATGCACGACCCCGCGCTGACCGACAATCCGCCGGTCACCGACAACAGCCTGAAGACGCGCCCCTTCGACTTTCAGGCGCATGTCCATAACCAGAGCCATCCCGACATACCCGCCTTTCTCGAACGACTGCGGCGGCTGATCGACGGCTATGGCGACCGCTTCACCGTGGCCGAGGTCGGCGGCGCGGACAGCGACCGCGAGATGAAGCTGTTCACCCGTGGCCAGACCCGGCTCAACAGTGCCTATGGCTTCGACTTCCTCTACGCGTCGGACCTCCGCCCCAGCACCGTCGCCGACGCGATCACGCTCTGGCCGTCGGACGCGGAGATGGGCTGGCCGAGCTGGGCGTTCGAGAATCACGACGCCCCGCGCGCCGTCTCGCGCTGGATCGGCCCCGATCACCGCGACGCCTTCGCGCGGATGAAGATCGCGCTGCTTGTCTGCCTGCGCGGCAACATCTTCCTCTATTATGGCGAGGAACTGGGGCTCACCCAGGTCGAGGTGCCGTTCGACCAGCTCCAGGATCCCGAGGCGATCGCCAACTGGCCGCTGACGCTGTCGCGCGACGGCGCCCGCACGCCAATGCCGTGGCGGGCCGATGCGCCGCATGCGGGCTTCACCGATGCGTCGCCGTGGCTCCCGGTCGGTAACGACCATCCCGAGCTCGCGGTCGACCGGCAGGAGGGCGATCCCGACTCGCTGCTCGCGCTCACCCGCCGCCTGCTCGCGCTGCGCCGCGCGATCCCCGCGCTTGCGATCGGCGATCTGGTGCTGACCGAGGTCACCGACACGCTGCTCGCCTTCGAACGCCGTGACGGCGACCAGATCCTGCTCTGCGTCTTCAACATGGCCGCGACGCCCGTCGCGTGGAGCCCCGCTACCCCCGAACACTGGCGCGTCCGCGACAGCATCAACGACGCAACGATAGGACGACTGGGCGGCTATGCCGCGCTGATCGTCGAAAGGACCGGATCATGAAGACCCTCTCGCTCACACTTGCGACCCTGCTCGCGACGACCGCACCCGTGATGGCGCAGGATCAGGCCGCTCCCGCGGTCACGACGAACGAGACGATCAAGCCGCAGCCCGTCCCGACGATCCCCTCGGCGATCGCGACCTCCCCCGACGGCAGCATCGCGGTCACCGTCGCGACCGACGGCGAAGGCCATGCGACCTACAGCGTCACGCGCAAGGGCACGCTGATCGTCAAGCCGTCGCGGCTCGGCTTCCTCTTCACCGATGCGCCCAAGTTCGACCGGCATCTGAAGATCGAGACCGTCACCCGCGACAAGGCGGACTCGACCTGGACGCAGCCCTGGGGCGAGTGGAAGACGATCCGCGACAACCATAGCGAGATGCGCGTCCGCCTGCGCGAGACCGACCGGCTGCAGCGCGCGATCGACGTCGTGTTCCGGCTTCAGGACGACGGCATCGGCTTCCGCTACGTCTTCCCCGACCAGCCCAACTTCAAGACCGTCAACATCGCCGAGGAGCTGACGCAGTTCGCCTTTGCCGAGGACGCGACCGCCTGGTGGAAGCCCGGCTTCGAATGGAACCGCGAGGAATATCTCTACAACCGCACGCCGCTCGCCGATGTCGGCACCGCCGCGACGCCGATCACGCTGAAGCTCGCGGGCGGCACGCATGTCGCGCTGCACGAGGCCGCGCTGGTCGACTATGCCGGCATGAACGTCGCCAAGGTCGAGGGCAACACGCTGAAGGCGGTGCTGACCCCCGGCGCCGGCGCGCCCAAGGTCACGCGGACCGGCCCGTTCGCGACGCCCTGGCGCACGCTGATCCTCTCGGACGACGCGCCCGGCCTCTACATGAGCCATATCGAGCTCAATCTGAACGAGCCCAACAAGCTGGGCGACGTCAGCTGGGTCAAGCCCGGCAAGTTCGTCGGCGTGTGGTGGAACATGATCACCGGCAAGTGGAGCTGGGCGACCGGCCCCAATCACGGCGCCACCACCGCGCATGTGAAGACCTATATCGACTTCGCCAGCGCGAACAAAATCCCCGGCGTGCTCGTCGAGGGCTGGAATGTCGGCTGGGACGGCGACTGGTTCGGCGACGGCACCGCGATGCAGTTCGACACGCCGACCCCCGATTTCGACGCCGGCTATCTCGCCAAATACGCCAAGTCGAAGGGCGTCTATCTGATCGGTCATAACGAGACCGGCGGCTCGGCCAGCCATTATGACGGCCAGCTCGACCGCGCCTTCGCCTTTGCGCGTGATCACGGCATTCCCGCGATCAAGACCGGCTATGTCACCGACGCGGGCCAGATCGAACGCGTCGATCCCGACGGGTCGCAGCACCGCGAATGGCATGAGGGCCAGTGGATGGTGAACCACTATACCCGCGTCGTCACCACCGCCGCCAAGTACAAGGTGTCGATCGACAGCCACGAGCCCGTCAAGGACACCGGCCTGCGCCGCACCTATCCCAACTGGATCGCGCGCGAGGGCTCGCGCGGGATGGAATATAACAGCTGGGCCGGCAAGAACCCGCCCGAGCACGAGGCGAACCTCGCCTTCACGCGCATGCTCGAGGGGCCGATGGACTTCACCCCCGGCGTGCTCAGCCTCAAGGGCACCGACGACAGCGATCTCCTGTCGACGATCGCCAAGCAGCTCGCGCTCTACGTCGTGCTCTATTCGCCCGTCGTGATGGCGGCGGACACGCCGGAGAACTACGCGAAATATCCCGCCGCGTTCCAGTTCATCAAGGACGTGCCGACCGACTGGTCCGACACCCGCGTGCTCAACGGCGAGGTCGGCGACTTCGTCACCTTCGCGCGCAAGGACCGCAAGTCGAACGACTGGTATGTCGGCAGCGTCACCGACGAGAATGCCCGGACGCTCACCGTCGCGCTCGACTTCCTCGACGCCGGCCGGACCTACACCGCGCAGATCTACCGCGACGGCCCCGGCGCGGACTACAAGACGACCGCACGCCACGCGATCACGATCGAGACCAAGCGCGTCCGCAAGGGCGACACGCTGACGCTCGCGCTCGCGCCCGGCGGCGGTCAGGCGATCCGCTTCAAGGCACGCTGAACCGGAGGGACCGGCGCTGCCGTATCGCAGCGCCGGTTCCGTCCCCCGTCAGCGCCGCGATGGCGAGAGCGGCCCGCCAATCTCGATCGCCTTCTGATAGCCCGGCACCGCCTTCAGCCGCTCGAAATACGCGCTCACCTCCGGCTGGTCCCTGAGCAGCCCCGCGCTCTCCGCGGTCGCGAGCAAATACGACATCTGGATATCCGCCAGCGTCAGCTTCGCCCCCATCAGATACGGTCCCTCGCCAACCGCGTCGGCGATATACGCAAACGTCTTGGCGACCTCGGGCTCGGAGAATTTGCCGAGGCCTTCGGGCAGTCCGCCCATCATCTTGCCGATCACCGTCATCATGATCGGGAACGCCGCCGAACTCTCGACATAGTGCAGCCATTCGTCATGGATCGCCGCCTCGGGCGTGCCCTCGGGCGGGCTGAGCCGCGCGCCCCCGTACTTGCGATCGAGATAGGACAGGATCGACGCGCTCTCGGCGAGCGTCAGGTCATCGTCCTGCACGATCGGCGCCTTGCCCAGCGGATGCACCGCCTTCAGCGACGCAGGCGCACGGAAGCTCGCATCCCGCTCGTACCGGACCAGCTCATAGGGCAGCTGCAGCTCCTCCAGCAGCCACAAGATACGGAAAGACCGGGAGAAATTCAGGTGATGGACGGTCAGCATTGCGGGTCCTCGGATCGTGGTGATTATCGGATCGGCATGCGGAACGGGTCAGGCGGTTGGAAGGTTTCGCTGCCATGACCGGAATGCTCCGGAGACGGAGTCGATCATGCCGAACACCAGCCCAGATCTCAACGGCCCCGATCTCACCTGTGACGTAGCGATCATCGGCGCAGGCACCGCCGGTCTCGCGGCCGAGCGCAATGCACGGCGCAACGGCGCGCGCACGCTGCTGATCGACGAGACCTTCTCGGGCACCACCTGCGCCAGCGTCGGCTGCATGCCCTCCAAGCTGCTGATCGCCGCCGCCCACGCTGCGCATGCGGTCCGCCAGGCATCGGTCTTCGGAATCGCCGCCGAGCCGCGGATCGACGGGGCCGCGGTGATGGCGCGCGTCCAGCGCGAGCGCGACGCGTTCGTCGCGGGCGTCTGCGACTCGCTCGACAAGCTCCCCGACGGCGTAAAGGTCCAGGCCCGCGCGCGCTTCGTCGACGCGACCACGCTCCGCCTCGACGACGGCCGCACCGTGACCGCCAAGACCGTCGTGATCGCGACCGGGTCCTACCCGAACATCCCCGACAGTTTCGACGCAGTCCGCGACCGCGTGCTGACCAACGAGACGATCTTCGACCTGCCGACCTTGCCCGGCTCGGTCGGCGTGATCGGCGCCGGCCCGATCGGCCTCGAACTCGCCCAGGCGCTCGTCCGGCTTGGGGTCGAGACGATGGTGTTCGACCAGTCCCCCGGCCTCGCCGCGCTGAAGGACGAGAAGGTCTCGGCGGCGCTCCACGGTATCCTCGACAAGGAACTGCCGATCCATCTCGAAATGGAATTGAAGGCCGAACCCGACAGCGATGGCGTCCGGCTGTCCTGGTCGGGCGAGCAATCGGGATCCCGCCGCTTCGACTATCTGCTCGTCGCGACCGGCCGCCCGCCCCGGCTGAAGGGCCTCGGGCTAGAGACCACCGGGATCGCGCTCGACGATCACGGCACGCCGCTCTTCGACAGGACGACGATGCAGTGCGGCGACGCGCCGATCTTTATCGCCGGCGACGCGGATCACGACCGCACCGTGCTCGGCGAGGCGTCTGCCGAGGGGATGATTGCCGGCCGCAACGCCGCGCAGTTCCCCGACGTCACCCCCGGCCCGCGGATGGTCCCGCTCGCGATCATGTTCACCGACCCGACCGTCGCGGTGATCGGCGACATCACCCCCGACGACCAGGACGGCATCGTCATCGGCGAAGCCTCCTACGAGGATCAGGGTCGCGCCAAGGTCATGGCGCGCAACGCCGGGCTGATCCGCTTCTATGCGGAGGCGGGCACCGGCCGGCTCACCGGCGCGACGATGGCCGCCCCCGGGGTCGAGCACAGCGCGCACCTGATCGCCTGGGCGATCCAGCAGGGCCGCACCGCGACCGACCTGCTCGACATGCCCTTCTATCACCCGACGCTCGAGGAAGGGCTGAAGCCTGCACTCCGCGCGATCTGCAAGGCGGTCAGCGCGCCCGTTCCCGCCGACCGCGACGACGGCTTCACCGCGGGCGCCTGAGCCTCACTCGTCGAGGTCGAGATAGGCGACGACGTCGTTCTGGGTCGCGATGTACAGCCCTGCCTGGACCTCATCGCTCTGCTGCGCGGCGATCGCCAGCGCCTCGCCGAGCGGGCCGTAGAAAAGCGTCGTCGCCGCCCCGCCCTCGAGCGCATCGTCGAGATGATAGAGACGAACGCCGACGGCGGAGGAGATGGTACGCATCGCCCATCCCTGCCGCGCTGCGCCGCGCGGTGCAACCGCTGCGCGTTACAGGCCGGTCAGGACGCGATCCGCTCGAGCGCCTGCGCCTCGATCTTCTCCAGTTCCTCCAGCGTCTGCGCGATCGCCGCCTGCTGCTGCTGGAGGTCGTCGATCCGCTGGCGACAGCGTTCGGCAAGCGCACGCATCTGTTCGACATGCTGCGGATCCGCATCGTACAAAACGAGGAACTCCTCGATGTCGCGCAACGAGAATCCCAGCCGCTTGCCGCGCAGGATCAGCTGCATCCGCGCGACGTCGCGCCGCGTATAGACGCGCGTCGTGCCGATCCGGCACGGCTCGATCAGCCCCTTGTCCTCATAGAAACGCAGCGTCCGCGCGCTGACCCCCAGCGCCTGCGACACGTCCTGAATCCCGGTAAGATCGTCCTGCCGCTCGTTCACGGTGTCGCTCCCCTCTCCCCCGACGCCGCCCCGGCCGGCATTGCGCGTGCCAGCCTGGCCTCTTCCTCCGCGACAAGTTCCTTTTTGGATAGCTTGCCGATCAACGTCTTGGGCAGAGTGTCGCGGATTTCGACCTCGCGGGGAAGCTCGATCTTGCTGATCTTGTCGCGCAGAAAATCACGCAATTCCACAGGGGTTGCGACCGCACCTTCGACCAGCGTGACGAACGCCTTGGGCGCCTGTCCGCGATAGGCGTCGGCGACCCCGATCACCACCACCTCGGCGACTGCGGGGTGCTCGTACAGCGCCTCCTCGATCACCCGCGGATAGACATTGTAGCCGCCGCACAGGATCAGGTCCTTGATCCGGTCGACGATGAACAGATAGCCGTCCGCGTCGAGATGCCCGACGTCGCCGGTGCGCAGCGCCCCGTCCGCGAACAGCGCCGCGCTCGCTTCCGGCTTGTGCCAATACCCTTGCGTAACCTGCGGACCTCGCGCGCAAATCTCGCCATTCTCACCGACCGGCAGCAGCCGGGTCGGGTCCTCGCGGTCGCGGATCTCGATGATCGTGCCGGGAAAGGGCAGCCCCGCCGATCCCGGCTTGTTCAGCCCCTCGATTGGATTGCAGGTGATGATCGGCGAGGCCTCCGACAGGCCATAGCCCTCGACCAGCTTCGACCCCGTCGCCGCCTCGAACGCGGTACGCACCTCGGCGGGCAGCGGCGCGCCGCCCGAGATGCACGCATGGATCGACGACAGGTCGATCGGCTGCGTTTCCGCCGCCTTGGTGATCGCCGCATAGATGGTCGGCACCGCGGGGAAATAGGTCGGCTTGGTCCGCACGATCGTCTTGAGCAGCTGCTGCAGCTCGAACCGCGGCAACAGGATCATCTGCGCGCCCGCGCGGATCGAATAGGTCAGCACCGTCGTCAGCGCGAAGACATGGAACAGCGGCAGCGCCCCCATCACCCGGTCCTGCTCGGGCGTCTCGCCGCCGACGAACGTCATCATCGCGTCTGCGTTCGACACCAGATTGGCGTGGCTCAGCATCGCCGCCTTGGGCTCGCCGGTCGTCCCCCCGGTATATTGCAGCACCGCGACCTCGTCCGGCGTCACCGCGACCGGCGCGGGCGCGCCCTTTGCGCGCACCAGCGAGTCGAAGCTGCGATGCCGCGCGTCGTTCGGCGCGCGCGCAATCTCGGCGCGCTTGAAGATCCGGTAGGCGATCGACTTCAGCGTCGGCAACGCGCCCGCGATCGGGCAGGTGATGACATGCCGCAGCCCCGTCTCGCCCGCGACCTTCAGCACGCGCGCATGGATCTCGGTAATGTCGCAGGTCGCGATGATCTCCGCGCCCGAATCCTTCAGCAGGTGGCACAGCTCGCGCTCGACATAGAGCGGGTTGACGTTGACGACGATCCCGCCCGCCTTCAGCACCGCGAAGAACAGCACCGGATAATAAGGCGTGTTCGGCAGGCACAGCGCGACGCGCGTCCCCTTCACCACGCCCAGATCCTGCAGGCCCCGCGCCGCATGCGTGACCGCGTCGCCAAGCTCGGCATAGGTCATCGTCGACCCGAGGAAATCCAGCACCGTCCGCGACCCGAATCGGCGGACCGCCGTGTCGAGCATGTCGCCCAGCAAACGCGCTTCGCCTTCTAGCGGTACGCCGATCGCACGGCCGTCGGTGTCCAGCATCTCTCTCTCCTTTTCGGCGTGCGCTCTCGACTGATATTGTAGGCCGCATCACCTTGACGTATAGGAGAGGTATCGCACCTTAAGGGTAGCCCGCAAGTCTTAAGCGGACCGATTGCAATTGGAGAGGATCATCGTGACCAACGTCGTCATCGCCGGGTACGCCCGCTCGCCGTTCCACCTTGCCGGCAAGGGCGATCTCGCCCGCGTCCGCCCCGACGATCTCGCCGCGCAGACGATCCGCGGTCTGCTCGACAAGACCGGCGTCGATCCCGCCGCGATCGAGGACATCATCCTCGGCTGCGCCTTCCCCGAGGGCGAGCAGGGCCTGAACGTCGCGCGGATGATCGGCCTGCTCGCCGACCTGCCGCTGTCGGTCGGCGGCATGACGGTCAACCGCTTCTGCGGCTCGTCGATGAGCGCGATCCACATCGCGGTCG
This sequence comes from Sphingomonas sp. FUKUSWIS1, assembly GCF_000733135.1. Classification (NCBI taxonomy): domain Bacteria; kingdom Pseudomonadati; phylum Pseudomonadota; class Alphaproteobacteria; order Sphingomonadales; family Sphingomonadaceae; genus Sphingomonas; species Sphingomonas sp. FUKUSWIS1. Next base: position 5,969 of record NZ_JPJC01000175.1, on the reverse strand, counting down.
GCCAGATCAACATCGGCGCTGGCGACGCGTTCATCTGCGCCGGGCTCGAATCGATGAGCCGCGTGCCGATGGGCGGCTACAACCCGCTCCCCAACCCCGATCTCTTCAAGAAGAACGCCGGCGCGTACATGGGCATGGGTGAGACCGCCGAGAACGTCGCGCGCGATTATCAGATCACCCGCGCCGAGCAGGATGCGTTCGCGGTGAAGAGCCAGGACAAGGCCGCCGCCGCGCGCGCCGATGGTCGCCTGTCGGACGAGATCGTGACGATCCAGACCAAGGCCGGCCCGGTCAGCCAGGACGGTACGATCCGCGCCGGCACCACCACCGAGGCGCTCGCCGGCCTGAAGCCTGCGTTCAGCGCAGACGGCTCGGTCACCGCCGGCACCTCCTCGCCGCTGACCGACGGCGCCTCCGCCGTCCTCGTCACCTCGGAAGAGTTCGCGACGAGGTACGGCCTGACCATCCTCGCGCGCATCAAGTCAATCGCGGTCTCGGGTAACGAGCCGTCGACGATGGGCCTCGGCCCGATCTACGCCTCGCAAAAGGCGATGGAGCGCGCCGGCATCACCGTCGCCGACCTCGACGTGGTCGAGATCAACGAGGCGTTCGCCAGCCAGGCGATCGCCTGCATCCGCGACCTCGGGCTCAAGGACGAAACGATCAACCTCGATGGCGGCGCGATCGCGATCGGCCATCCGCTCGGCGCGACCGGCGCGCGCATCGTCGGCAAGGCCGCAGCCTTGCTCGCCCGCGAAGGTGGCCGCTACGCGCTCGCCACCCAGTGCATCGGCGGCGGTCAGGGCATCGCAACGGTGCTGGAGCGCGCATGATGGACAACGCCGTAAAGAAAGTCTGCGTCATCGGCGCGGGCGTGATGGGCGCCGGCATCGCCGCGCAGGTCGCAAACGCCGGCATCCCGGTCTTGCTGCTCGACATCGTCCCCCGCGAGGGTGACGATCGCGACGCGGTCGCCAAGGGCGCGGTCGCGAAGATGCTCAAGACCGACCCCGCCCCCTTCATGTCGAAGCGTGCGGCAAAGCTGGTCGAGACGGGCAATATCGACGACCATCTCGACCGCGTCGCCGATTGCGACTGGATCGTCGAGGCGATCGTCGAGCGGCTCGATACTAAGCAGGCGCTCTATGCCAAGCTCGAGGCGCTCAAGCGTCCGGGCACCGCGGTCTCGTCGAACACCTCGACGATCCCGCTCGGCCACCTCGTCGACGGCCGCTCGGACCAGTTCAAGGCCGACTTCCTCATCACGCACTTCTTCAACCCGCCGCGCTACATGCGGCTGGTCGAGATCGTCCGCGGTGAGCATACCGACGCCGCGGTCGCCGGGAAGGTCGAGGATTTCGTCGATCGCTTCATGGGCAAGCGCATCGTCCGCGCGAAGGACACGCCGGGCTTCATCGCCAACCGCATCGGCACCTACTGGCTGGCGATCGCGATCAACGCGGCGATGGATCAGGGGCTGACCGTCGAGGAGGCCGACCAGATCGGCGGCCGTCCGATGGGCGTGCCCAAGACCGGGATCTTCGGGCTCGTCGATCTCGTCGGCGTCGACCTGATGCCGCTGCTGTCGAAGAGCCTCTCGTCGACGCTCCCCGCGGGCGATCCCTATTTCGACACGGTCCGCGACATGCCGCTCGTCGACAGGATGATCGCGGAAGGGTGCACCGGCCGCAAGGGCAAGGGCGGCTTCTACCGCTTCGACAAGGCGACGCGCACCAAGCTCTCGCTCGACCTCGCGACCGGCGACTATCGCCCTGAGGCGAAGCCCGCCGAACTGCCCGGCAAGACCGGCAAGGATCTCGCCGCGCTGATCGCCGAGCCCGGCAGGATCGGCACCTATGCCTGGACGATCCTCGGCAACACGCTGGCCTATGCGGCGATGCTCGTCGGCAAGGCGGCGGACGATATCGTCGCGATCGATGACGCGATGAAGCTTGGGTACAACTGGAAATACGGGCCGTTCGAGCTGATCGACCGGATGGGCCCGGGCCTGCTCGCCCAGCGTCTCGCTGCCGAAGGCCGCGACGTGCCTGCGATCCTGACGACCGCGGGCGACCGCCCCTTCTACCGCGTCGAGAACGGCAACCGCCAGTATCTGACCGCCGACGGCGACTATGTCGACGTGCCGCGCGCCGACGGCGTCGAGCTGCTCGAGGACATCAAGCTCCGCTCGCAGCCCGTCCTGACCAACGCCTCGGCGTCGCTCTGGGACGTCGGCGACGGTGTCGCCGCGCTCGAATTCCACACCAAGATGAACGCGCTCGACGATCAGGTCATCGCGCTCATCGAGGAAGCGATCCCGGTCGTGCGCGAGCGCTTCAAGGCGCTGGTCGTCTATAACGAGGGTAGCAACTTCTCGGCCGGCGCCAATCTCGGCGCGGCGATGTTCGCGGTCGGTGCGGGCCTGTGGGACATGGTCGAGGCCAGCGTTTCGCGCGGCCAGCAGGCGTACAAGGCGCTGAAATACGCGCCCTTCCCCGTCGTCAGCGCGCCCGCAGGACTGGCGCTCGGCGGCGGCTGCGAGATGCTGCTCCATTCGGACGCGGTGCAGGCGCATGCCGAGACCTATGCCGGCCTCGTCGAATGCGGCGTCGGGTTGGTGCCCGGCTGGGGCGGCAATGGCGAGATGCTCGACCGCTGGACCAAGTCGCGCACGCTCCCCAACGGCCCGATGCCCGCGCTGACCAAGGTGTTCCAGGCGGTCTCCACCGCGCAGGTCGCCAAGTCGGCGGCGGAGGCGAAGGAGATGATGATCCTGCGCAAGGACGACGGCATCACGATGAACCGCGATCGCCTGCTCGCCGACGCCAAGGCGAAGGCGCTCGCGCTGGTCGAGGGCTATGTCGCCCCGGAGCCGCCGACCTTCCGTCTGGCGGGCGCGAGCGGTCGTACCGGTCTGTCGATGGCGGTGTCCGACTTCCACAAGAAGGGCATGGCGACCGACTATGACGTCGTCGTTGCCGACCGCCTCGCCGAGGTGCTGACCGGCGGCGAGGCCGACCTCGTCGACACCGTCACCGAAACGCAGCTCCTCGACCTCGAACGCGCCGCCTTCATGGCGAGCGTCAAGGACCAGCGCACCCAGGCGCGCGTCGTCCACATGCTGCAGACGGGCAAGCCGCTGCGGAACTGAACACCCGTCATCCCCGCGAAGGCGGGGACCCATAAGGGCTGACCTGCGTGCGTGATCGCGCCGTCAGCCCCTATGGGTTGCCGCCTCCGCGGGAATGACGGCCGTGACCCCGATGACCATGTTTTTAACCGCCCCGGATCCGTAAGAAGACTTGACTTGTCTTTGTACAAAACTAAGGGCGGAACGATTACTGCCGTATACGGCAACAAGGTCTCGCTTACGTCGCTGATCTTGCGAGACATTCACGATCGTACACATACGACGACCCCGGAACCTTAGGAGAGGATAGACGATGTCCCTGATGATGATCGCCGCGCTGCTCGCCGGCGCGCCCGCGACCGCCGATACCGTGGTCGGCCGCTGGCGGACCGAGACGCACAACGCCATCGTCGAGATCGCGCGCTGCGGCCCCTCGATCTGCGGCAAGATCCTGACCTCCGACGCGCTGCGCGCCAACCCGTCGATGAAGGACGCCAACAACAGTAACACCGCGCTGCGCAGCCGCCCGATCCAGGGCATGCAGATGCTCAGCGGCTTCAAGTCCGACAAGGACGGCGTCTGGAGCAGCGGCCAGGTCTACAATGCCGAGGACGGCAAGACCTATAGCGGCAAGATCACCCCGGTCGGCGCGAACCAGTTGAAGCTGCGCGGCTGCGTCTTCTTCCCGCTCTGCAAGACCCAGACCTGGACGCGCGTCCGCTGATCCTAGGTCCCTTTCATCTCCCCAAAAGTTAGCGTTCAGGAATTTTGTAAATGTCGTTTCGTACCAAGGCCCCGTTGCTGGCCGTGACCGCGCTCGTCTCCGCTTTCGGGTTCGCCAGCACCGCCTATGCCGACGCCTTCTATCTCCAGGCGCAGTCGGCGCGTGGCGCGGGCCGTGCATTCTCGGGCGAGGCCGCCGATACCGGCGCCGCGTCGCTCTGGTGGAACCCCGCCGCGATCGCCGGCATCCGCGACGGCAGCGCGACGCTCAGCGCCAGCGCGATCATCCCGCGCGGCGACGTGGTCGACACCGGATCGCAGATCTGCCGCCCGGGCGGCCAGCCCTGCACCGCGATCAGCGGCCAGTCGAACTCGAGCGACCCGGTCAACAAGGGCGTCGTCCCCTCGGGTGCGGTCGCCTATCCGCTGACCGACCGGATCGCGGTCGGCCTCGTCGTCACCTCGCCGTTCAGCTTCACGACCAACTATGACGCCGACAGCTGGGCCCGCTACAGCGCGGACAAGACCCGCCTGCGCACGATCGACATCCAGCCCTCGATCGGCGTCGAGCTGACCGACTGGCTCCGCGTCGGCGGTGCGCTCAACGTCGAATATACCGACGCGATCCTCAGCAACGCGCTGCCCAACGTGTCCGCAGCACAGCCTGACGGCCGCCAGGAACTGAGCGGCGACGGCTGGGATCTCGGCTGGACCGCGGGCGTCCAGCTCCACAACGACTTCGCCACCGTCGGCGTCACCTACAAGTCGAGCATCCGTCACAAGCTGAAGGGCGACCTCGTCGTCACCGGCCTGCTCGGCCCGCTCGCCGGCGGCAATACCGAAGTCTCGGGCGCGACCGCGGAGTTCAACACCCCCGGCCAGGTCATCGTCGCGGGCCGCGTCCGCGCCACCGACCAGCTGACGCTCAACGCCCAGGTCATCGCGTTCAACTGGAGCAAGTTCGACACGATCGATCTCGGCGCACCGCTCAACACGGCGATCCCGGAGAACTACCGCGACAGCTGGAGCCTCGCGGGCGGCCTCGACTATGACGTCACGCCCAAGCTGACCGTGCGTGGCGGTGTCCAGCGCACCAAGACGCCGACCCAGGACGGCCAGCGCGACGCGCGCGTTCCCGACGCCGATCGCTGGACCTATGCCGCCGGTGCCTCCTACCAGGTGACGCCGCGCATCGCGGTCGACGCCGCGGCGCAATATGTCGACTTCGAGAACACGACGATCGACCGCGCCACCTTGGTCGCGGGCAGCATCATCCGCACCAACGGCGCGCTCCGCGACGCCAGCGCGATCGTCACCTCGCTCGGCGCCCGCGTCTCGTTCTGACGCTAACCGCCCCTCCCCATATCGGGGAGGGGCACCCTATCCCTTCATCCGGATCGTCAGCCCGGACACCGCGAGATCGACCGTCTCGACCGCAGCCGCGACCCGCTGGTTGAGCATCCCGGCCAGATCGCGGAACCGCCGCGCCATCGCATTGTCGGGCACGATCCCCATCCCGACCTCGTTGGTGACCAGCACCAGCCGCCCCTCGATGCGACCGATCGCGTCCAGCAGCGCGGCGATCGCGGTATCCGCATCGGCCTCCGTCAGCATCAGGTTCGACGCCCACAAGGTCAGGCAGTCGACCAGTATCACCCCGTCCGGCGCATCCGCCTCGACGATCGCCGCCGCCAGCGCGAGCGGCGCCTCGACCGTCCGCCACCGTTCGTCCCGTTCCGAGCGATGCCGCGCGATCCGCTCGGTCATCTCGCCGTCGAAGGCCTGCGCGGTCGCGATATAGACCAGCGTGTGGCCACCTGCCGCCTCTGCTAAAGCCTGCGCATGGCGGCTCTTGCCCGAGCGCGCACCGCCGGTGACCAGCACCGTCTTTCCAAACCCCTGCACGACCGTCTCCTCCATCGCCTCTTGCGCTATCCCCGGCGAATGGCGAAGGCCAGCAGCAACGCCGCGGCATTGCCGGCGCAGGGGACGCATGTGCACGCGCTGATGGAACATGGCGGCCGGATCGACAGCGCGCAGGCGCTGTACCCGCACGCGCCGCGTCCCTGGCTCGACCTGTCGACCGGGATCAACCCCTGCGCGTGGGAGCCGCCCG
>NZ_JPJC01000174.1:2884-9663 GCF_000733135.1 Sphingomonas sp. FUKUSWIS1 | reverse complement strand
CGACCAAGCGCGACCGCACCGGACATCAGCTTTGATCGATATACCTCCCTCGCGGCGGCTGATCGTCGCACCCGGGATCGTGACGCCGACCGTGCCGCGGCCGTCGGTGCCGGTGATCAGGTTGGGCAGATCGCCCTCATGCGGCCCCTGCGGGTTCATCGACCCGTGCTTCATCGACGTCGGGTTCCAATGGCCCCCCGCGGTCGTGAAGTCGGGCGCGTCGCAGCGACCGGTCGTGTGGATATGGACGCCGTGCGTGCCCGGCGGCAGCGCCTTGGCGTCGACGGTGAAGCGCAGTCCGCCGGCAACGTCGGTCGCGGTCGCGCGGCCGACATCGACCCCGGCGGCGTTCATCAGCATCGCGCGTGCGCTCTGCCCGCCTGCGATCGGCGTCCCGGTCTCGAGCCCTTTCTGATCGCAGGCCGCCAGCGTGAGCGCTGCTGCACCGACCAGCGCAAATGTTGCAATCCGCATGTCCGTCTCTCCCTATTGATCCGACGCGAACCCGCCAAAGTCGCCGGCGGTTCCGGCGTCGGGTTCGAGCGGCCAGCGCAGCAGTGGTTCGTACCAGGCACCGTCGCGGCCGAGGTGGCTCTGGTACAGCGTCAGATGGGTCATCGCAAACGGCGCGCTGGCGAGCCCGGCATGGCGGGCGATCCAGCCGTCGATCTCCGGCGACGTGCCGAGCGACCGCGGCAGCCGCGCGAGCGTGACGTGCGGCAGATAGGCGCGGCGATCGGGTGGCAGCCCGGCGCGGACCACCGCCTGATCAACCTTGCGGTGCAGCGCGGTGAGCGCGGCGTGCGGGGTGACGCCCGCCCAGAGCGTGTCGGTACGCCCGCGGCTCGCGAACTGACCGACCGCATGCAACGCCACCGTTGGCGCCGCCGGCGTCAGCGACAGGCGGAGCCGGTCGATCTCGGTCACGATGTCGTCGGCCAGACGCGGATCGACCTCGCCGAGGAAGCGCGTCGTGACGTGGAGCTGCTCGTCATCCTGCCAGCGCGCACCGCCGATCCCGTCCATCAGGTCGAACAGCATCTCGCGGATGGGGAGGGGCGGGCGGAGCGCGAGAAACAGGCGTAGCATCGGCGGGATTGATAGCGCCGATCACCCCGAATTGGGAACGTCTCCGCTTGAAAATCGTCCTCCCAGCACCGATGTTGCACGCAAGCGGCATGTGGCCGGATAGAGGAGTTGTAATTTCAATGGCTAATTGGTCTGATCCCCGGCCTCGTGCCGCGCCGTTCGGAGCGACGGCCACCACCACCGGTTCGGCAGCATATGACGCGGGTCTCCGCTCGTACATGCTGTCGGTCTATAACTATATGGGCTCGGGCGTGCTGCTGACCGGCATCGTCGCGCTTCTGTTCGCCTGGGGCGGTGCATCGTCTCCTGCCGCACAGGTGTTCATGGGCGGCGGTCCGCTGAAGTACGTCATCATGTTCGCGCCGCTCGCGATCGTGTTCGGCATGAGCTTCGGCCAGAACCGGATGAGCACCGCGACGCTGCAGATGCTGTTCTGGGGCTTTGCGATCCTGATGGGTCTGTCGCTGTCGACGATCTTCCTGGTCTATAGCGGCACGTCGATCGCCAGCGCGTTCTTCGCGACCGCCGCCGGCTTCGCAGGGCTGAGTCTGTACGGTTACACCACGAAGCGTGATCTGTCGGCGTTCGGGACGTTCCTGATCATCGGCGTGGTCGGTCTGCTGGTGGCGAGCATCATCAACATCTTCCTCCAGTCGGGTGTCATGCAGCTGGTCATCAGCGGCGTCGGCGTGCTGCTGTTCGCGGGTCTGACGGCCTATGACACGCAGCGTACCAAGAGCCTGTACATGCAGGTCGCGGGTACGGACATGGTCGGCAAGGTCGTGATCATGTCGGCACTGAGCCTGTATCTCGACTTCATCAACATGTTCATGTTCGTGCTTCGCCTGTTCGGCAGCAGCCGCAACTAAGCGCTTCGCACCTTCTCTGAGTGACGGTCCGGCGGGAAACTGCCGGGCCGTTTTTGCATCCTGGCCAGGATTTAAGACCACAATGCGTCTCTCGATCGACGTTCATCTGGATTATGGAATTGCCGGCGACGCCGACGTGTTGCTGCAGATCGAGGCGGCGGCGATGCCCGACCAGCGGATCGAGGAGCAGTCGCTGACGATCTGGTCGGACAGCCCGATCCGCGCGGTCCCGGGCGAGGACGGCATCGGCCAGCGCTGCTGGGCGCGGGGGCATGGCCGGCTGACCGCGGCGTACCGCGCGGTGGTGAAGGTCGAGCGGCCGGTCGTCGCGCTCGGCGCCTATGGCACCACGCCGCCCCGGCTGCTGCCCGGTGACGTCACCGCCTATCTGATGCCAAGCCGCTATTGCCAGTCGGACCGGTTCGAGGGGTTCGTCGCGCGCGAGTTTCCCGGGCTCGACGGCGGCGCGCTGGCGGCGGCGCTGAGTGCCTGGGTCGGCAATGCGCTCGATTACCGGATGGGATCGAGTTCGGGCGAGACGACCGCGCTCGACACCTTCGCGTCGCGGTCGGGCGTGTGCCGCGACTATGCGCATCTGCTGGTCGCGCTCGCACGCGCGGGGGGGATCCCGGCGCGCTGCGTCTCGGCCTATGCGCCGGGGGTCGATCCGCCCGACTTCCACGCGGTCGCCGAGCTCTGGCTCGATGGCGCGTGGCGGCTGGTCGATCCGACGGGGATGGCGTCGTGCGGCGATATCGCGCGTGTCTGCATCGGGCGCGACGCCACCGACATCGCGTTCATGACGGTGTTCGGGCAGGCGACGCTGTGGACGCAGACTGTCCGGGTCCGCGCGCTCGACGACGAAACTGCGTGACCGGTCCGCGACGCGAGTCGCTCGTCGCAGCGGCAGGAACACCGGGCGTGCTGAACCGTTTGCGTCCGTAACGATTTTCACAGGAGTCTCGACATGAACGATATCGACAAACGCGCGCTCGACAGCCTGTCGGTTGCACCGGATGGGCAGGATGGCGATGCTGCCAACGGCCGGACCGACGGCCGCGACCCGCGCCAGGAGGCCGGTCAGGACAAGTCGATCGGCAAGCGGCTGCAGAAGAACCCGTTGAGCAACGATGCGCGTCTCGACAATGCGCTCGACGAGTCGATGGATGCGAGCGATCCGCCCGCATCGACCCAGCCGGTGCACAATCAGGGGCCGGCGCCGTCGTCCGGCTATGATGCGGAAGCAGAACGAAAGCTGGCCGAAAAGAACGGCTGATCTATCGCGGGGTGTGCTCGCGCCTGGCCGATGCCGGGCGCGGGCGGCGCTCCACCGTTCCAAGTTCGATTGTTGCGTAAATACCGCCCCTGGCGAAAAGTTTGATGCCTGGCCTCGACTGGTCGCATTGCGTGTTGCAGCGCAACAGATTTCATGGTCGCTTATACACCGTGACGTGACGATGCGTTAGGGACCGTCCTCTGCCCCAAATGCATGGGAACGCCTGTTACTTGCAGCAAGGCGGGGTGACGATATGGCTTCACGGATGAAACCGGCAAAGGGCATCACGACGCTCGCCGAAATGAAGGAATTCGCCGGCTTTTCCAGCGCGACGCAGCGATATATCCGGCGCTCGCTCGATGTCGGTCTCGACCGCGAGGATGCGATGACGCGCTGGTCGCGCGACGTGGTCGAGGAAGCGAGCATCCGCGCACAGGCGCGGCTCTATGTTGGTCTTGACGATCTTCGCGAACTTCTGCCCGAGGATGCGGGGCTCGGCGGGGCGGACCGGTTTCTGGGAAAACTGGTGACGCTGGCCGCTTTCGATCTGGGGCAGGGGCGGCTGACGAGCTTTTCCGCCTTCCGGTTCCTGTACGAGCGGCTTGCCGGCGCGGATGTGCGACCCTGGTTGCCGTCCGCCTTCTGCGCGGCGGCGGCGTTGCCGCATCTCCATCCCGAACTCCGCCGCAAGCTGCTCCAGTCGATCAGCGAAGCCGCGGCGACCGCGTCGGGCTGGTCGAGCCGGGAACCCGTCTTCTTCCCCTATTGGGTGGAGAAGGTCGACAGCGGGACGTCGCTCGCCACCTGACGGCTCAGCGGCAGGCGCGCCAGCCCATCGCGCCGCGATCCGCCTGATCGAGATGGAAGTGGTCCGCATGCGCGGTGTTGTAATCGGGCGAGAGCGTCGTCGCGAAAAGCTGGCAGGCGCCGTCGCGGACCTCGCGGAGGAAGGCGGCCTTGGCGGTATCGCCTTGCCAGTCGCGGGCTACGGTAATCCGCGTGCCATTGCCTAACCGAAAGCCCGCAATGTCGACCGCGTCGGCGGTCGAGTGCTCGCTCCACGTGCCGGCGTCGCGGCCGTAGATGCGGCGACAGCTATAACTGCCGAAATGGTCGATGCTCGTGACCTTGGTGCCGAAATGCCGTTCGGCCGCGGGCTGGACGACATTCCATTCCCATATCGCGAGCGCCGCGGCGACGGGGCAGGCGACGCCAAGACCCGCGGGCGCGAAGTCGATCCGCCGTGCGCCGCCGGATGTGAACCGGACGCCGTCGCTATAGCCGCATTGGCCTTCACCGCTGCGAGGCGGCAGCGCGGTGTAGCGGACACCGGCACGCTCGAGCGCGGCCCGACAGGCGGGATAGGACTGGGTCAGCGCATTGAGCTTGCGCCCGGTCATCAGCCCGATCGGCTGGCCGAGATCGAGCGGGGTCCAGGGCAGGTCCTGCGGACGACCGCGCAGCGTCGACCAGAGTATCAAGCCGAGGCCCGCGATCACCGCCAGTGCGACGATCCAGCCCAGCGTCCGCCGCACCGCACGCATCAGCCGTGCGCCACACGCGTGACGGGCTCGCTGGTCACCGGATAGCCGAGATCGTCGGGGATGCAGAAATGGTCGATCCCGTCGCGCAGCTCGATCCACGGCGTCACGGTGCGGACCGGTCTGCGCCGCGCGTCGGCGACTGCTTCGTCGAAGCCGGCGAACAGCGCGAGGCGTTCGAGGTTGCGGCGGGTCGGGAAGATCACCTGTGCGCGGCCGGCATCGGCATGCGCGAGGATCTCGGCAGCGGTCGCCCAGAGCAGGCGGACATTCTCCGTCTCGTCGACGCGGGCGGGGGCGGCGTCGGCGGGCAGGCCCGCGAGATAGAAGCGTGTGTCGAAGATCCGGGTCAGATGATGCGCGGGTCGCCACCGCGCGAAATAGGTGAGCATGTGCGGATCACAGCGGAGCCCCAACTCGTCGAGCATCGGCCCCAGTTCCCCTCCGGCATGCAACGCCGCGCGCAGTGTCGCGAGCGTATCGGCGGACGGTGCGGGATGAAGACCGATGGCGAGCCCGACCTCCTCGATCGTCTCGCGGATTGCGGCGATGCGGGCGGCGACCTCTTCGATCATGACCGGATCAGCGGGCTGCGGGATGAGTTGCTCTGCGAGCGTGCGGTCGGCCGGGTCGACCCGGCCACCGGGGAAGACGAGTGCACCGCCGGCAAACGCCATCGATCCCGCGCGCTCGACCATCAGCAGTTCGGGGGCGAGCGACGGGCGATCGCGAAAGATCACCAACGTGGCAGCCGGAATGGCGGGGGAGATCGGTTCGGTCATCGATCTGTGTAACGCGCGAAACCCGGATCGGGCCAGACGGCAGTATAGCGTGATTCAGAGCGCGACCGGCAGAGCGCTCAGAATGGCTTTAACGGTCGGGGAGGGCGATCAGCCCTCCCCGTGGCGCATCAATCGTCGCTGCCGAGCGTACGCTTGGCGGCATCGAGCGCGGCCTTGCCGGTCTTGCGCGAAGTCTTGCCTGCGTCTTCCGCAGCGGCTTCGACCTTCGAACCAGCCTTGCGGCCGAGGCCGATCGACTTCGCCATCGCACGGCGTGCTTCCGAATAGGTCGCAGCGACCATCGGATAGTCGGCCTTCAGGTTGAAACGTTCGCGATACTGCTCCGGCGTCATGCCATGCGTCGTCAGGTGGCGACGCAGTGTCTTGTACTTCTTGCCGTCGATCATCGAGACGATGTGGTCAGGCGATGCAAGCGACTTGCGCGCCGTCACGGCGGGCTCATAGGTCGTCGCCTCGGCGGTATCGCCCGTCATCTCTGCGCCGGTCGTGAGCTTGGTCACGGCGGTGTGCATCGACAGGAGAAACGCAGGAACGTCTTCGGCAGCGGTGCGGGTGTTGGGGTTCGCCAGCCAGGCTGCCGTCAGTTCTGCCGCCAGTTCGACGGTATTGATGGTTTCGGTCACACGGGATCCTTGATTGTTGAAAAATTTTCCCCCTCCATTCGCGCGACTACGCGCTATTGGCAGAAAATGACACCCGCAAATATTATTAAAGCGCTCAATTGACCGGGAATTCTGTTCGCGACGTCGAATCCGGGCGCTGATCTTGCGATTTGCTGAGTTTATACGCGCGCCAGACCAACCCTATAGATCCTCACAAATACGCGCATTCGCGGTTGTAGCATGCGTGCGCTCGAAGCGGGTCCGACATCCGGCGCAGTCATCAGATCCGGCAGATCAGGTTGCGGATCGAGACGCCCGATCGGGACGTCGCGATTGGCGGACGCATCTTATCGCGCAGGGGCAGCCGGTCGGCGCGGCGTGATCTTGGTACCGAGCAGGACCAGCCCTTCGGGCCCGACACCGAAGCCGTGCGGAACGCCGGCGGGGATCAGCAGGACGTCGCCGGGGCGGAGCGCGCGGGTCGTGGCGCCCTCGATCCGCGCGCCGTCGGTGAGGCCGGGGTTGACGACATGCGGATCGACCAGGCGTCCACCCGAAAGCAACGTCCCCGATCCCGCGACGACGGTCGCATATTCATT